>DAOUVG010000036.1 GCA_030667735.1 Dehalococcoidales bacterium | reverse complement strand
AGGTGCCTCTTCAACGACGGCCTCTGCCACTGGTTCGGCAGGTGCCTCTTCAACGACGCCCTCTGCTACTGGTTCGGCAGGTACCTCGTGTTCCGCTGTCGGCCCGGGAACGACCACCGGTTCGGGGATAGCCTCCTCAAGCTCGATTTCCCGTGGCGCAGGCAAGATATCACCCTTGTACAGCCATACCTTCACCCCGATGCGTCCCATGGCAGTGCGTGCCTCGGAAAAACCATAATCAATATCAGCCCTCAACGTATGCAGGGGTACCTGCCCCTCATGCATCGTCACTCGCCGGGCTATTTCCGCACCGTCCAGCCTACCGGCAATACTTATCCGCATCCCTTTTGCACCGGCCTGCATTGAACGGAGCAATGTCTGTTTCAGGGTCCGCCGGTAAGCGATACGACGTTCAATCTGATCGCATACATTCCTGGCCACCAACTGGGCATCAAGCTCAGGTTGGGGCACTTCCCGGATGTTTAGCTGGACCTTCTTACCTATCAGGGTTTCAAGACGACCCCTCATTTCGTCAACGCGCTGACCACCTCGGCCGATGAGAATGCCGGGGCGAGCAGTGTGAATCGTCATTGAAACGTTATTCGCCTGCCGGTCAATCTCCACCAGTGAGACCCCGGCTTCCGGATACATTGTTGCAACAACTTTCCGTAGTGCCAGGTCTTCCTGAAGGTATTCCATATAGTGCCGGTCAGCGTACCATTTCGCCTCCCAATCACGTATGACACCTAGTCTGAAGCCTGTGGGATGAACCTTATGTCCCATTAGCCCTCCTGGTTAGCAACAACGACCGTTATATGACTGGACCGTTTCAGTATCGGCTTGACCCGTCTCCGGGCACCGGCGCGAAACCTCTTCAGCGTCCGTGCTTCGTCCGCAGTGATACCGACGACCCGCAGGTCAGAAACCGGTATCTGGTAAACACTCTCCGCATCTGCCGCGGCAGACTTTACCACCTTGGCCACAATCCGGGCATTCGGCGAAGGAGCAAACCTGAGTATCGTCAACGCCTCTTCCACCGGCTTGTTACGCACCAGGTTTACCAGCCGGCGCATCTTCTGCGCTGACACACCGATATCTTTGGCTACGGACTTAATCTGCACTGAATCTCCCTACCCGGCCTATCTTCGCTTTCTCTGTACGGTGGTCTCCGCCTTGGCGGAGTGCCCTCTGAAAGTACGTGTCGGGGCAAACTCCCCCAGCTTGTGTCCCACCATGTTCTCCGTAATGAAGATAGGCACATGCCTTCGACCATCGTGTACGCCGATAGTGAGTCCCAACATCTCCGGCAGGATGGTACACCAACGCGCCCAGGTTCTGATTATTATCTTCTCATCCGAGCGATTGGCAGCCGCCACCTTCTTCAATAGCTTGGGATCAACGGCCGGACCTTTTTTTATAGACCTTGACACTTTACTTCTTCCCCCGCCGTCTGATTATCAGTCTATCTGAAGACTTATTTTTCCTGGTCCTGTAGCCCAGAGCCGGCTTGCCCCAGGGCGTCTTCGGTCCAGGCATACCTATCGGGCTCCTGCCTTCCCCACCTCCGTGAGGATGGTCTCTCGGGTTCATTGCCGAGCCTCTAACCGTAGGCCGCCATCCCATCCACCGCTTGCGGCCCGCCTTACCCAGGTTAATGCCCTGGTGCTCGACGTTGCCCACCTGCCCGATGGTAGCCATGCACTCACCCCGAATCAGCCGCACCTCACCGGAGGGTAACCGGATGTGGGCATAGTCACCTTCCTTAGCCATCAACTGCGCTGCCCCACCGGCACTGCGGACCATCTGGCCCCCTTTACCTTTCTGCATCTCTATGTTATGTATCATCGTTCCTGTGGGAAGTGCTTTCAATGGCAGTGCATTGCCGGGCTTTATTTCGGCATCCCCGCCAGCCTGTATTTTATTGCCGACACTGAGTCCCTGGGGAGCGAGTATGTAGCGCTTCTCGCCATCCGCATAATAGATTAGCGCAATACGTGCCGAACGATTCGGGTCATACTCGATAGCCGCTACTTTACCAGGCACGCCAATCTTGTCCCTCTTGAAGTCAATGATGCGCAACCGGCGCTTGGCTCCACCACCCCGGTGACGTACCGTTATCTTTCCCCGGTTGTTTCGCCCCGCTTTCTTCTTCAGCGGCCGCAGCAACGATTTCTCCGGCTTCGTCTTGGTTATCTCATCAAAGCTGGAGCTGGTCATTGCTCGTCTGCCGGGTGATGTAGGGCGATATATCTTCAGTGCCACTCTACGTTACCTTCCTCCGGGCTTCTCTCTGAGATTGTCTTGCAGAACCAGGCCACACACTACATGCCCAATACTGCAACCTCTCCATCTTAATCCCCCTCTCCTTCAAAGGAAAGGGGGTAAGAGAGTTTTCTGAAGAGGCTTCGCCCCTTCAAACTTCCCCTCTTACCTATACGTTCTCGAAGAACTCTATCTTGTCTCCGGGTTGGAGCGTTACTATCGCCTTTTTCCAGGACGGGGTACGGGCCTGCCGTCTCCCGACTCTTCGCTCCTTGCCCGGTACGGTCATTACGTTTACTGCGGTAACCGTTACCTTAAAGGCCTGCTCCACAGCCTGCCTTATCTGCGGTTTGGTAGCTACACCGGCTACCTCGAAGGCATATTTGCCTCCCATCTGGAGTATGGCATTCTTCTCGGTTACCAGAGGTCGACGCAACACATCATAAAGGTGCATTAATCTCCCACCTCAGCCGATTCCTCACCCCAGAGCTCTTCCGCCTTCCTCACAGCACCCACCTCCATTACCAGTGCCTTATTGGATATAATATCCAGTACGTTGAGTACACTGGCTGGCCGGGTTTTAATCCCGGGAATGTTGCGGGCTGACTTGATCACGTTGGTCTTCGGCTCGGATGTAACTATCAGCGCCGTGGAGTCCACCTTAAGTGCCTCCAGAATACGCACCATCTCCCTGGTTTTCGGTTCATCGAGTGATAGTACTTCCAGAATCGTTAACTCTCCGTCCCTGGCTTTGGCTGAGAGTACACACCTCAGGGCCAGACGCCGCATCTTCTTCGGCATTGCCTGACGATAGCTCCTCGGTTTGGGGCCGAAGGTGATGCCCCCTCCCCGTCGCAATGGCGATTTTACGCTGCCTGCCCGGGCGTTGCCCGTGCCTTTCTGGCGGAACAGCTTCCGCGAACTGCCTGACACATCGCCCCGGGTCTTCGTACTGGCTGTCCCCTGGCGAGCATTGGCACGTTGCCTGACCATTGCCTGGTGCACCACGCCTTCATTAAACGGCACACCAAAGACCCGGTCACTTATTTCTATATTGTCGACTACTTCGCCGGTTAAACCGTACACCGGGGCCTGCATATCTCTACGTCCCCTCACCTGATTCCGTAACCAGGTCCGATTTCTCAACCAGAGTTGTTTTCTTTATCAGTAGTAATCCGTTTTTAGGTCCGGGCAAAGCACCCTTGACCAGCAGAATGTTACGCTCCGGGTCAGCCCGGTACACCTCCAGATTACGTACCGTCACCCTGTCGCCACCCATACGTCCCGCCATACGTGTTCCCTTAAACACGCGACCCGGAGTGGTGCCTGCACCCACCGAGCCGGGGGCACGGTGCCGGTCAGACTGTCCGTGAGTCTTCGGACCACCTTTGAAGTGGTGCCGTTTCACCACACCGGCAAAACCTTTGCTCTTGGATATCCCGGTGACATCTATCAGCTCGCCAGCCTCAAACAGACCGGCATCCACTTTGTCTCCTACCTGGATTTCCCCGGTGTCTTCAATCCGGAATTCCCGCAGGTATCGAAACTTCCCCAGTTCCTTTAGATGTCCTCGCTCGGGCGAGTTAACGTGCTTGGCCTCACCAAATCCGAGCTGGACGGCGCAATATCCTTCTTTCGCCTTTGTTTTGACCTGAATCACACAACAGGGTCCGGCTTCGATAACGGTTACAGCCTCCATCTTGCCGCCTTCCCTGAATATCTGGCTCACGCCTATCTTTTTACCAATGATACCCGGAATCATTTCGTCCTTTGCCTCTGTCTGTTCTATAACTTGATGTCAAGCTCAACCCCTGACGGCAGATTGAGCTTCGTCAGGGCGTCGATGGTCTTCGACGTGGTTTCGACTATATCTATCAGACGCTTATGCGTCCTGATTTCGAACTGCTCCTGCGAGTCCTTGTCGATGAAGGGAGACCGGATGACGCTGAATTTCTGGATGTGAGTCGGGAGCGGTATCGGTCCGACAACAACCGCACCGGTCTGCTCCACCGTCTCCACAATCTGCCGTGCAGACTGGTCGACTAGCTTATGATCGAAACCCTTGAGCTTAATACGAATCTTCTGTTTAGGCATACCGCGCTATTCCTGCTTTGTCTGTAATTTTGTCGACCAACCCATCCGGCAACTCCTGGTAATTGTGAAACTCCAGGGAGTGAGTTGCCCTGCCCTGGGTTTCCGACCGGAGGCTGGTTGTGTAGCCAAAAGTCTCCACCAGTGGGACAATGGCCTGGATAACACACGTTTCACCGTGTGTTTCAATCAACTCTATATGCCCTCGCCGGGCACTTACGTCACCGATAATATCGCCGAGGAATTCCTTGGGCGTAACTACCTCCAGCTTCATCACCGGCTCCAGCAGTACCGGCCGGGCTTTTTTAACAGCATTCTTCAATGCCATCGAGCCCGCTATCCGAAAGGCCAGCTCCGATGAATCTACTTCGTGATAGCTGCCATCCGTGAGAGTTATCCTGATATCAATCATAGGATAGCCCGCCAGAACCCCGGTCCCCATGGCTTCCTTTATACCAGCCTCAACTGGAGAAATGTACTGCCTCGGAATCGTCCCCGCCCGGATACCATTGACAAACTCAAAGCCGCTGCCCCGCTCCTTGGGCTCTATCTCAATAACGACGTGCCCGTATTGCCCATGGCCACCGGTCTGCCGTACAAACCTGCCTTCACTCTGTGCCGAAACAGTTATTGTCTCTTTATAAGCAACCCTCGGCCTGCCCACTTTGGCATCTACACCAAACTCGACTAGCATCCGGTTAGTAATAATATCCAGGTGAAGTTCGCCCATACCGGCGATAACCGTCTGCCCCGTCTCATCGTCGTAATTCACCTTGAAGGTAGGGTCTTCCTCGGTCAACTTCCGCAGGGCCTCACCCATTTTGTCCTGGTCGGCCCTGGTCTTCGGTTCAATGGCAATCGACAGCACCGGTTCGGGGAACCGTATGTTTTCGAGAAGCACCGGCTGCGTAGCCTCACATAGCGTATCCCCGGTGAAGGTGCTCTTGAGGCCAAGCGTGGCTACGATAGCCCCGGTATCGGCGGCATCCATTTCCTCGCGTCGATTGGCATGCATCAGGAGCAGCCTGCCGATGCGCTCCGGTCTGCTACGGGTTGAATTGTATATCTGAGCACCGGCCTTCACTCTGCCGGAATACACCCGGAAATAGACCAGCCGGCCCACAAATGGGTCCGTTACCACTTTGAATGCCAATGCCGAGAACGGTGCCTCATCCGTGGCAGGCAGGGTTACCTCACCACCCGCTTTGGTATCAATTGCCTGTACCGGTGGCATGTCCATAGGAGACGGCAGGTAGTCCACGATTGCATCCAGCAGCAGATTGACCCCCATGTTCCTCAGAGCGCTACCGCACAGTACCGGCACTATCACATTCGCCAGGGTCGCCTTTCTTACTGCCTTTCTCAGGTCATCAGCACTGATGCTTTCACCATCGAGGTAAGCCATCAGAATATGGTCGTCAAGCTCTGCCAGTTTCTCAATCATTGCCTGGCGAAACTTACTACACCTCGCCTGCTCTGATTTCGGAATGGCAGTCTCCTCCGGTGGTGCATCACGGTCATCCTTATAGGTCCAGACCTTGTTCTCAATCAGGTCAATGACGCCAGTGAATGACTCACTGCTGCCCAGTGGTATCTGTACTGGCAGCGGTTTAGCGTGAAGCCTTCCCTCTATCATTGAGACGGTACGGTGAAAATCGGCACCCATCCGTTCCATCTTATTAACGAAGCATATCCTGGGTACCTGGTACCTGTCCGCCTGCCGCCACACAGTCTCCGACTGCGCTTCAACACCGGCCACGCCATCGAAAACGACGACGCCGCCATCGAGTACTCTCAGGCAACGTTCAACCTCGGCGGTGAAATCCACATGCCCGGGCGTATCGATAATGTTGATACGGTGCTCCTGCCAGTAACAGGTAATGGCGGCCGATGTGATAGTGATACCGCGCTCCCTCTCCTGCTCCATCCAGTCCATCACTGCGGTGCCTTCGTCCACCTGGCCAATTTTGTAGGTGAGCCCGGTATTAAAAAGCATCCGCTCAGTGACGGTGGTCTTGCCAGCGTCAATGTGAGCGATGATAGCTATGTTTCTTATCCGCTCCAGCGGAAAGCTTCTGGGCACAGTATTATCCTTTGTCGCAGTTATCGGGCTACGGTTAATGGTAGACCACCTCTCACCACCGGTAATGGGCAAAAGCCCGGTTGGCTTCAGCCATACGATGGGTATCATCACGTTTTTTGACCGTGCCCCCCTGACCCTTGGAGGCGTCACTAAGTTCGGCGGCCAGTTTCTCCGCCATTGACTTGCCGGTCCTCGCCCTGGCCGAACTCACCAGCCAGCGCAAAGCCAGAGACTGACCAATATCCGAAGAAACCTCCACCGGCACCTGGTAAGTGGCCCCACCGACACGGCGTGACTTAACCTTGAGCTGAGGAGTAGCGTTTCTTATCGCCAGTTCCATGTCCGTCAGCGGGGATTTTGACCCCTGCTGTCCTATGATATCCAGAGCACCGAAAACTATGCTCTCCGCCGTGCTCTTTTTGCCATCCCTCATTACCTTGTTGATGAGCTTGGCAACAACAAGGCTCTGATAATTCGCATCAGGGCGAATTTTTGGTCTCTTAATAACTCGAGCCCGCCTAGACATTTCGCTCTAACCTGCCTCCTGCTAATTCCTGGTAGTTGCCTTGGGTCGTTTCGCTCCGTACTTACTGCGACCCCTGCGGCGGCCGTTGACACCGTCAGTATCCAGTGTTCCCCGCACCACATGATAGCGAACACCAGGCAAGTCCTTTACCCGCCCACCACGGATGAGCACCACCGAGTGCTCCTGCAACTCGTGCCCTTCTCCGGGAATGTAAGCGGTCACCTCTATCCCGTTGGTCAGCCTGACCCTGGCTATCTTGCGCAGCGCAGAATTAGGCTTCTTGGGGGTGGTTGTCTTGACCTGAATACAGACACCCCGTTTCTGAGGAGCACCATCCCCCCAGACCATCCGGTTTTTCAGGGCATTATAGACATAATGCAACGCCGGTGTCCTGGTCTTTTCAATATTTCTTTTGCGTCCTTTTCGGACCAGCTGATTAACGGTTGGCACTTATTCGCTCCTATCCTGCACAGTCCGAATGGATGAGCTAATGCTCATCCATTCAACAAAAAAGCTAGCATATTGAGACTGGTAGCCCAACTTGCCGACTCCAGGCTGAATCTGAATGCACAAATAGTAATGTTATCATACTACTCCGACTGGTGTCAACAATTATTGAGGAGCATGTAGAAGGGGTTGGCAACGCATGGTCCGCGGAGTATACCACCGGGAATAACCCCGAAAACCCGGAGAACCGTCCCTGCTCCCGTCCAGATAGAAGTATAACACAACTCCCTGCAGGGAGGGAAAGTTTTCTTCTTGTGCAGGAATCGGCATCGGTTGTACCGGAGTGTTAGTAATGTAAGGTGCGAATACATTTCCTTGAACAAAACCGTAACTTGCGTCATAATAAGCTTATTATGAAGAGTCCCACTGTCGGTAAGCTCAGAGGGTTGCAGCAGATTGCCGGTCCGGAGGGCATCTTCACCATCTGTGCCCTGGACCATCGCGGGTCTTTCCGCAATATGATTAACCGGGAGAATCCGCAGGCAGTCACCTATGATGAAATGGTCAGCCGCAAGATGGAGCTGTGCTCTACCCTGGGGCCACACGCCAGCGCCCTGCTGATTGACCCCTTGTTCGGTGCCGCGCAGTGCATCGGTCAGGGTATCCTGCCCAGGACCACCGGTTTGCTGGTCAGCACCGAGGCTACCGGCTACGAGGGCGGTAAAGAACACCGCGTAACCACGTTGCTGGAAGGGTGGGGAGTGGAGAAAATCAAGCGGATGGGGGCCTCGGCAGCGAAGATACTGGTCTACTACCGACCCGACATCCAACCTCTTGCCGGCGAGCAACTGAAGACCGTCAACGCCGTGGCCGAAGACTGCATCAGGTACGACCTTCCGTTCCTGGTCGAACCGGTGAGCTATCCGGTAGGCAATGAGGCTGACAATCCCGCTGAATTCGCCCGACAGAAGGAAGAAATCGTCATTCAGACCGCCCGCGATATCTCGTCACTGCCGATAGATGTCCTCAAGGCGGAGTTCCCCGCTGACCTGCGTTACCGGCAGGACACACTCGAACTTGTCGATATCTGCCGCCGGCTGGATAAGGCCTCCCGTGTTCCCTGGGTCATCCTGAGTGCCGGCGTGGACTTCGATACCTTCGCTCGACAGGTGGAAATCGCCTGCCGGGCCGGTGCTTCCGGCTTCCTTGGGGGTCGCGCCATCTGGCAGGAGGCCATGGACATTGGCGATACCGCGGAGAGGGTAAGGTTCCTCTCGACAGTCGCCGTGGACCGCACCAGGAAGCTGGCCGAGATAGCCACCAGGTACGGTACACCGTGGTACCAGCGATATGACATCAGCACCGCCGAACTGGCCGGCGTCTCCGAGGGATGGTACCGGCAGTACTGAGACCCTTGTTGCCCTTGGCTGCATAACAAGACTGAACCGCCTCCGCGGCAGTGTGTTATAATAGCCCCGTCTTAGGGGCACCCCCCTTCTGAGGGAGCTCCCACCGGACACGATATTCCCCACTGAATAATATGGAGGGCATACGGATGGTTTCTACCCGATTCTCTCTCGAAGGTAAAGTCGCACTGGTAACCGGCGGCAGCCGTGGTATCGGTCAGGCCACCGCGCTGGCATTCGCCGAAGCCGGTGCCGATGTAGCGGTGACCAGCCGGAAACTGCCTGACCTGGAACTGGTGGCCGAAGAGATACGGGGCATGGGCAGGAAGTCAGTAGCCGTGGCAACGCATGTAGGCCGCATGGACCAGATACAGGGCCTGGTCGATACAGTCGTCGCCGAATTCGGCAGGATTGACGTCCTGGTGAACAACGCCGGTACCAGTGTTGTCTGGATGCCGGCGCTTGAGCTGGAGGAAAGGGCCTGGGACTCGATAATGAACCTCAACCTGAAGGGTCTCTTCTTTCTCAGCCAGGCCGTAGCCCGGGTGATGAAGGAACACGGCGGCGGCAGTATCATCAATATCTCTTCGGT
>DAOUVG010000274.1 GCA_030667735.1 Dehalococcoidales bacterium | reverse complement strand
CTTTTTAACTTCATCCATCAGTATCTATTTCTCCCTTTCTACCAGGTAGGACTGCACCTAGCTGTTCTTATCCTGGTCTGTGTCTTCCTCTGCGTCCACAATGCGCTGTGCGCTCTGCCCACCGGCCACGTAGGCACGCATTCTTTCCAGGGCTTCATCACTCTGCATTAGCTCTCGCATCAGTTCGGACTCCAGGGCGAGTCCGTCATCGAGCGGCATGCTCATGCCTTCGTAGATTGCGCGCCGGATGTGATGGACCGCCAGCGGAGGTCGCATTGCCAGTTCCTTGGCAAATGCCAGCGCTTCGGGCATCAGTCTTTCCGGGTCACAGGCCCTGGTGATAAGACCGATACGCTCGGCTTCATCGGCGTAAACCCGCCGGCCGGTCAACTGTAGTTCCAACGACCTGGCGATGCCGATAAGGCGGGGCATGCGTTGCGTCCCTCCGCCTCCGGCGAGGATGCCGACACCGACCTCAGGCTGCGCCACCGTGGCCGACCGTGACATGAAGCGAAAGTCGACAGGTACTACCATGCCCATCGCCAGCTCCAGGCCACCACCGGCCACCGGGGCGTTGATTGCGGCGATAATCGGCTTGGAATCGGCCAGAAAACCGATGCGGCGCGGTCGCTCCACAGGGGGCGCCGCCTCTTTGAATGTTTCTCCCGCCTTGACCAGCAGTGAAACATCGTAGTGCTGTATGAAAACGTCCGGCATGGCGCTGGTGAAGATGCCGACCCGCAGCTCTGGGTCCTTGTAGAACTCCTGCGCAAGAGCGTAGAACTCCGGCCCCGTCTCCGCGTTCCAGAGATTCTTGGGCGGGTTGTTGAATCTCCATATTATGACCGGTCCGTCTTTCTCAACCTGGAAGAATCTTGGTTGCTCTGTCATTAGTCACTCCTTCTACTTTTTACTTTCCTTTTCAAGCCAGTCCCTTGATTAATACGGCAGACTCAATCCTCTGGTGTGTACTCAATCCATGTACCCTGACCGAGGATACGACCGCCGGGGTCAATCTCGGCACGCAATACCGTAAGCTGCTGCTCCGTCGGCGGAGGCAGTTTCTCCAGTGGGTCGGCGATGAGCGGTTCGAAGTCCATCTCGGCAAGCAGGTCGTCCAGGGTAACCCAGGGCGCAATCGCCAGGAGCTTCATTATGTGGGTCTCTTCATCGAAGCCGAACATGGCTATTTCCGAGACCACCCTGTATGGTCCGGTGTTTGCCGGGAGGCCGGCCCTTTCGCGGGCGCGAAGAGAGCCATCCAGATAACCCGGAGACGAGATGAAATCTACTCTCCTGGGGTACTTGCGTTTCTCCTGGTCAGCCATGAAGATTGTCTGCCAGCACATCGAGGCTATCTCGTTGGCACCACCCGGGCCACCAAACCGCCTTTCCGGGTGCTCGTAAGTCCCCCCGATGAAGGTAGAGTTGATGTTGCCGTACATGTCTACCTGAAGACAGTCCAGAATACCGTAGTCGTAGTAGCCCATAGCGCAGTGGAAACCGACGGTATTCATATCCTTCCAGGCAACGGCACGGTACTCGGCAGCGCCACTTGCCCCGGAAAGGAACGGGACATACTCCAACGGGTCCGGAGAGATGGTGCCATCCTCAACCACATAATAAGCCCTGGGGGCACACGTCTTCCTTGCCAGCATCATCGCCATCATCGGTGACCCGCCGATGGCCACCCAGTAGTATTTATCGTTCTCAATCAGGTTGGCGACATTGATAAGCATTGATTCGGTTGTGGTGAAGTTGATTGTCTCACTCATGCGCGGTAGCCCTCCCTGAAAGTCTCGGCCTGCATCAACTGGATGAGCTTTCTGGCTCCCACCAGCTTGTCCAGCATCTCAACGTGGGACTCAAAAGCGTAGACCCATTTCTCCAGATAGGCGTCCATGGTATCCATGCGGTCAGCCATCATCATCTCTATCATGTGCTCCGGGTCGCTGCCATAAAGCCCCGGCATGGCACCCGGATACGTACCAAACGGCACGTGTACCACAGCATCGACCATATAGTAAGGAACAGTGGTGAGCTGTGGACGACGCCGTATCTCGTCGGAGCTGACAACCTCTTCGGTGGAGAGTATGAGCTTCTTGGCACAGGAACATGTCTCCATCGGGGAAAGGCCGGAACCGAAAATGCGGGCATTGCCAAACTCGTCGCACTGGTGGACATGGACGACAGCAACGTCCAGGTTAAGCGCCGGGACCAGGCATATCTCCTGTCCGGTGAAGGGGTCTTTGATAAGCTTGGCACCGGACTGCTCGAAAGTGTCCGTACCGCCAATGTAGCGGAGAGGCAGGAAGGGCAGCCCCATGGCGCCGGCAAGTTGGCGGTAGACCACTGCGCCATTGGTCCACTCGGTGACCTTGATTAAGCCTTCCTGGATTGCCCGGGAGCAGGTACCGCTCTGGATGAACCAGCCGATGTCAATCCGGCTGACACAGCCACCGGCGATGAGAATGGCCGGGTCCATGCCACTGAACCTGACAGCTACCCAGAGGTTCTTCTTCTTCTGGCGGATAATCTCGTGCATGAGGGCAGTGGGCCCCCTCTTGTGGATATTGAGGTCGTAACCCAGATAGTCACCATCACTGACGAATTGCTCGACAGCCTCTTTAGCTGTCATCACCTTGCTCTTCAACTCTCGGGACTTGTGCGTCCGCACCCATTCCCGGTGACCATCCGGGTCCGGGGTCCGGTACACTCCCTTGCCTGAAGCCAGTACATCCATAGCCGATAGTCTCCTTTCCTCAGTTAGTACCTGACTGGCCAGGTACTAACACATCGGTAATGCACGAATATTGGCATAGGCGATGGTGCATGTCAAGGAAATGTAGCGCGGTGTCCGGTACATTGGTGACACTCCAGTACAGCCGATGCTGGTTGCCACCGGAGATTACCTGTGCGGTTAACTTATGTGTGGGAAGAGGACAAACCCTGCTTCCCTG
>DAOUVG010000089.1 GCA_030667735.1 Dehalococcoidales bacterium | reverse complement strand
CAGCCAGACCTCTTGATTACACACCGCGTGGTGTCAGTGTTGGAAGAGGACAACACACTGAGTTTTCAAACCAAGGGAGATGGGGTTGAGGCTGAGGACAGCTATACTGTACGGTCACAGGCGGTTACAGGTAGAGTCTGTCTCTATGTTCCGCTCTTCGGCCACTTCGCCGAATTCGTGAAAACTCCGTTTGGATTCACCTTGTGTCTCATCGCGCCCTGAGCTCTACTTGTTCTCGGCGAATACAGGAAGATCGCCGCTCTGGTCAACGCGAAGAAAAGGGATGGGAAGACGGTAACTACCAGACGGGGGTCCGGCACTTCTCCCGATTCCCTGCCCAAAAATTAGGACATCGCCCAAGGTACCAGAGATGACGTACGATTTAAGGAGAATCCCGGGTCAAGGCTCAGGCCACAAGAATCGCCTGAGGAAGGTCGTCGGTAACAAGACGACAAGACGAGTGGCGGCTGTCTTGTTCGTGCTTACCGATGTGATTCTCATACTTTTCATCGTCTTACCGTTTCCCTTAGGCGGCAAGTGGGTTATGGTACTGAGTGGTAGTATGACCCCCGTCATGCAGGTAGGGGGCATGGTGCTGATGACGCCGGTGGATCCTGCTTCTATCCAGGAGGGGGATATTATTTCCCACCATCCTCCCGTATATACGGATGTGATAGTTGCCCACAGGGTCATCGAAGTAATCGAGGGAGACTCCCCGTCATTCCGAACCAAGGGCGACGCCAATGAAGAGGAAGACCAATACATCACCACTGCGAGTAATGTGGTTGGAGATATACGCCTTCACATTTCAAATCTCGGGTACATTCTGGACGAGGTCTCGGAATTCGGCAAGACTCCGTTAGGGATGGTCCTGCTCATGGGTGTCCCCGCTGTCCTGATTGTTGCCGGTGAAATGAGGAACATCGTGTCGGCGCGAGACCCTCGGAAGAAAAGGCAGAAGATTCTCATAGATAGGATAAAGAAGCGAACGAAGGCGTTCAAGAAGTAGACGGTTTAAGTGAATGCAGAGATTTATCAGACTGATATGGAGAGTATTTGCGGAGCAGTTCTGGCTAAGAGCATTGTTACTCGGGCTGGTTGTTGCTGTTGTTGGTGGCTCAGGAATCGTTGCCTATCAGGCCTACGACACCCCGACAGAAACCACGGAACGCGTCACGTTGGTCAGCTACCTGCAGAGAGGGCAGTTCAGCCCGGTCCTGCATCTTGCGCCTGATACCACCTACTCGCCCTCTGACAAAGAAGGCAGAATGGGCTCAGGCATCTTCATGAAGCTTGTCGGGCCCATCGGTCTCTCCTATTCCTACGAGTTTTCACCTGGAGAGTCGGTCGATAGGGTGACAGTTGAACTGCTGGCGATAGTGGAAAGCCCGGGCGTGTGGAGAAAAGAACTGGTTCTCGTGCCGAGGACTGTAGAGCAAAGGGCTTTTACGATTGAGTTTCCGCTAGACCTGATGGAGTTCGAAGGACTTATCCAGACAGTTGAGGAGGAAATCGGCGTTCGTGGTTCTCCTCACAATCTCACTATCCTGGCCAAAGTCCACACTGTGGCTACGGTGGGTGGGAAGAGACTCGACGAGGAATTCGTTCAGACTTTGATGGTGAAGCAGTGGGAAGGGAATACGCTGGAGTGGGGAGAAGAACTGAGCCTTACCAGGGTTGGCACAGTTGGCACCGTGTTCTATCGGCACCACGGCAGGTTCGATTACGCCGTCGGGCTCCTGCCTAACAGTCTGTTCGGTCCGGTAACGATGACTTCGGCTGAGTCGCCCAGGCCGCCGGTGCCGGTGACCCCGGGTATGAGCCAGCCTGTTGAAGACCTGGAATGGGCCGACGTGACTTTCTCATATGAGTTCCAATCGGATGAGCCGGTTTCGAACTTCAGCGGAGAAGTGTATATCGTCGCTCTGCTTCAGGATGCCGAGACCAAGTGGACTGCCTCGGTATCCTCAATAAGTGGTACACTTACGGGTAAGGAACACAGCGTGACCTTGCCTCTGTCCCTGGAGGCAGTGACCGCCCTGATTGAAGCTGGGAGAGAGGCTGAGGGCCTTACGCTGGCTCCCAAGCTGACTGTGGAAGCCGATGTCAGTGTCAGTTTTGACACGGACTCCGGATTGACAAGTGAACACTTCACGCAGGTTCTAGATGTAAACATGGTAGGCGGGACCATAGAATGGGGTGAGAAGTTCGTCCAGACGAGGTCAGGGGCCCAGACAGAAACAGTGAGTGCCGGCCATCCGGAGGTCATAACAAGAAGATTGTATTCCACAGCCATAGCTGGCGTGTTTGCTTTTGTGCTTCTTATTGTTGCCGGCATGTACGCCGTTCGACTTGTCCGCTGGGTGCTGGTGAATAGAGCGATGCCTGTACGAAAGATTGTCAAGGCGGAGAAGAAGCGCAAGGACGCCCTTGTGGATGTTGTCGAACTACCTGCGCTTGCTGAAGGGGATACCATCATCCAGGTGAGCTCCCTGGAGGCACTGGGCCGGGTCAGTGATGCTTTCATGAAGCCGATACTGCGCAGGCTGCCTGACAACGATATGGAACCGTATGCTTACTATGTTCTGGACGGTTCCACCAGGTATGAATATCTTTTCTCCCGGAAGTCTGCTTCCACCGCTGCCAGGGAGTGAAGCCGGGGGAAGACATCCACTATTGGGAAAGCTCTTCGATCTGTGCCTGCGCGGTTACCGCGGCGGCGGTGTTTTTCCCCAGGGTAATGACCTTCTGGAAATCCACTATGGCCTCTACTTTCCTGTTCAGCAGTTTGTAGGCCCAGGCCCTGTTGCTATAGGCCACGACTAACTCCGGGGACAATTCGATTGCCCTGGTGCAGTCGGTGACCGCTCGCTGGTACTGTTCCTTACTCAGGTAGGCAAAAGCACGGTTGTTGTAGGCGATGGCCATGTCAGGTTGGAGCTCAATTGCCCTGGTGGCATCGATAACGGCTTCGTCGTACAGTCCCTTCTCGTTGAGGGCGAAGGCACGGTTGTCATAGGCGGCGGCAAGAGTTGGGTCAAGCTCAATTGCTTTGTTGCAATATTCGATAGCGAGGTCATATTTCCCCTGCTGGTTATAGGCATGGGACGTGTTGTTATAAGCTGACGACAGGTCAGGGTCAAGTTCGGTGGCCATAGCGTAGTCAGCAATAGCCAGCTCGTACTCCCCCAACTGGTTGTAAGCGTAGGCCCGGTTGCTATAGGCAACAGCCAGACCGGAGTCAACCTCTAAGGCCTTTGTGTAATCGGATATGGCGAGTCCATACTCGCCGCTCTTCGCGTAGGCGTGTCCCCTGTTATTCAGGGACAGGGGTGAATCCGGCTTGAGCTCAATGGCTTTGTCGTAGTCGGCGATGGCCAGTTCATACTCCCCTTTTTCCTCGTAGGCAAAGCCTCTGTCGTTGTAGGCAACAGAAGAGTCCGGGTTACGCTCAATAACACGGGTCCGCTGTGCTATCACCGGGTCAACAACCTTCCCTTCGGCGTCTGTTCCCGCTTGAGTGTCAGTTGCGCCGGCGCCCGGTTCCAGACTCCCCGCAGGTATGCGCTGACCTAAGTTCCCACAGCCTCCCAGGATAGAAACTACCAGCAGGACCAACATCAGGACCGCAATGACTCGACCTTGACTCATATACCCGGTACCTCCCGTATAAGCTGATACCGGCTTCGCACGGTATCAAGATGATACCATTGCCCGGTTCATCTGTCTAACCAGTGTGTTTATCCGTATGATTGATGACGCATGCTCTCCCTTCTTTTATACTCATTCCGTTGTTGCCGGGATTCAGGTGGCACCGAATGGCCAGGTTTCCGGGAGGGCTTGAAAGCTTGCATGTAGAAGGTACTGGTACAGGGAAGCGTAGTTGAGATTGACAACCAGATGCCATATTATACTATTAGTCACAAGAGCAATGATGGTTATGATATCTCATCGCGGAGGATGCAGGGTAGTGTCGCTCACAGGTTTACTGAAGGGCATGGTCTCACTGGTTGCCTGCGTTGTTGTTTCCGGCACTATGTACTCAACCGTGCTAGCGGCCGAGCCTCATGAGGACCCGGAAGCAGCCGAGCAAACGTATAGCGGGGTTTCTCTATTCCGATATTACGCCGATATCCTGCATTTTGCGTTGAATATGCAACCAGAGGAAGTCAATGCTCGGCTAGACAATATGCCTTTCGTCAATGTCCCCCAGGACATGAAAGAACTGGTCGATGATTTCACTGTCTCTAGTTTGGACCTGGCCTGGTTCTTACAGGATATCGACCATGACCTTAACCTGATGAGAGAACTTCTAGGACAAGACAGACTCGTAGAGGTGGTTAGCCAGGGATTCAGAACATATGGCAAACTGGTCTTTGCCAGAGAAAAGGCATCCCAGACAACAGAGGCTGTCGAGTCCACCGGAAGGTTGCTGAACGTATCTTCTGCTCCTGTGATGAGTGACTTGAGAGTGGCCTACGACGAGGTGATGACGGAGGTAGATGAGAGGATCAGGGAGGCGCTTGATCTGAATGAGAGCATCCTAGCAGATATGGTGTTGGGAATAGTATCGGCAGAGATAATAGCCCAGATACTTCAGGAACAGGACATCACAGATAACCTGGCGCTGTTGGAGCCGGTGATGACTCGCATATTCGCTGATTGGAACGTAACTGTTGATTTCCGGGCATCGCCAGAGTTGCTGGCGGAAGCACTCGAGAAACTGGCTGGCACAATTGATTTGTACGGGGTTCTGGCTAGAGAGTCCCTGTTGCTGACTGACGTTACCCTGAAGATAGAACCGAGGGCTGCCTTCGTGTGGGAAAGCATTCACTTCGAAGGCACTCTGACGTCAGAGGGAGAGGCCCTTGCCGGGCGCGACATCGACATTCTGCTTAATGGCTCCCCCTGGATGACGAGCAGGACGGAGACGGACGGACATTATGAGGGCATACTGCCGGTCCCATACCGGTACTTTCCGGATGTTACCGTGCAGGCGTTCTTCTACTCCAGGGGTGAGGATGTCAACCGGTATATATCCAGCTATAGTCCAGTGGCAATACTGGGTCTCCTGTTCTATGATGCCCGGTTGGAAATCACGGTAGAAGACAGGGCCTACCCTGGTCTGGAAACCACCGTCACCGGGGAATTCCATTACGGTCCGTCGCCACCACCTGAGGAGAGAAGGGCCGAGATTTACCTCGACGACGTTCTTGTCAGCGAGTTCGGTGCCGGAGAGGTATTCTCACAGAGCATTCAACTTCCGCCGGAATTGAGTGTAGGTGAGCATGTCCTTACCATCGCCGCAGTGGCTGCCGGAAGGTATTCGCCCGTAGTTGCCAGCACTGTTCTGAATGTAACCAAGGCAGCCCTCATTCTGGATATGAACACACCCACGATGCTAGTGATTCCCGGGGCAATCAATTTAAAAGGCAGGATACACTCGGATTTCAGCCCGTTGACAGACACTTCGATCATCATGGGATTCAGCAACACTGAGGTCGAACTGAACATCTCCCAGGACGGCACCTTCGATACCAGAATTGGGGTAGGGCTGGGATTGAGCCTGATTGGCTCTCAAGAACTGACCGTGAGGGTTGTCCCGCAGGAGCCATGGCACAGTTCTTTCACTGCCCGTAGAAACATAGTGACAATCAACGTGGTGAATTGTAGCGCTATCATTGTCCTCCTGGCAGTACTCGGTATCTTTCTACCTCGTAGATTAAGGCGCAGGCTCAGGGGTCCATCGGTGACAGCGATTCCACACGGACCGGCTACACATAATGGGCAGCATCTTGAGGAAATGGCTCTTGCTGTCTTCCCCGAAGGGAACGATGGAAGTGAAGGTGACCCACGGAGCCGGGCCTTCCGATGGTATCTTCTTGCTGTCAGGCTGGTCCAGAAAGTAACCGGGTTTTTACCTAGACCTCAGCAAACCATGAGGGAATTCGCCCGAGAGACCAGCAGGGTACTTGGCCCAGCCAGCAGATACTTCCTGGAAATCACCGGAATAGCAGAAGGACTGCTCTACTCCCGTCGGACTGCTACTGAGGAGGACGCGGAAAAGAGCGGAGAGTTATGCAAGGGAATGGAGGAAGGATTGGGAGATGACAGCGTCTAGGCGTCCTGCTTGCCGTTTTGGCTCTGCTCTCCGCAGTTTCACTGCTCTGCACCTGGTTTTGCCGTGAGAGGACATGCAGCAGTTGCCGTATAGCTGATTGGTGACGGTTCAGAACCCTGGTACCATGTTGATTTCCGTTATCGAACCTGGGATACTCTCACAGTCAAGTGCACCTTTAAAGTATGCCTCCAATAATGGCCCGGCTGTGTAGTGCAGCGCTGCCAGCCTCCCCGATGAGGCGGTTCGCTTCGGCTAAGATGGCATTACTGTCCGGTAAACCGTGGTGGGCGGCGTTCCAGAAACGAGTCCCGCGATTCCTGCAAGTCGTGCGGTGCTCTGCGGGCGAAATTGAGTCCGTATGACTCATTCCACAGTTGCTCTTCCAGAGTTGATTCCATACTCTGCTGGAGTACACGTCGTGTTGATTGCATAGCCACAGGCGGCCAGAACGCGATTTGATTGGCCATTTCCAGTGCCTCATCCAGGAGCCGGTCGGAAGGAACCAGGCGGTCGAGCAGACCGATGCGAT
>DAOUVG010000154.1 GCA_030667735.1 Dehalococcoidales bacterium | reverse complement strand
CCTATAACCTGTGCCTATAATCCTGAGGTGGGCAGGGAGAAAGAGTTCGCAATAACGCCAGCACCCGTCAAGAAAAAGGTAATGGTCATCGGTGGCGGTGCCGCCGGTATGGAAACGGCCAGGATTGCAGCCTTGAGGGGTCACCAGGTTTCCCTGTATGAAAAAGGGAGTGAATTGGGGGGGCAACTGAATATAGCGGCTAAGGCACCGATGAGAGAGGATTTCCTTGAGGTTCCCCGATTCCATAAACACCAGATGAAGATTCTGGGAGTCGAGGTCAACCTGGAGACCGAGGTAACCGTGGAAATGGTCGAGGCCGAAAAGCCCGATGCCGTAGTGGTGGCAACGGGTTCCCTGCCCTATCTAACAACAATACCAGGTGTTGAGGGAGCCAATGTTGTCGAGGTGCGCGAGTTGCTCCAAGAGAAGGTAGAGGCGGGGCAAAACGTGGTCGTTATTGCCGGGGAACAGCATATCCAGGCGTTGAGTGCGGCTGATTTCCTGGCGGAGAAGGGGAAGACGGTAGAGCTACTGACTGAGGGACTCTATCCCGGTGCGTTACTCGATCCGGCCACGCTAATGGTTGTATTGCCCAGACTGCTGACCAAGGGGGTTAAGATAACCCCCAGCACTGGAGTGAAAGAGATAACGGAAAACGCAGTAGTTGTCTTTAATGCCTTCACAAGAGAGGAGAGAAGAATCGAGGGTGTTGATACGGTGGTAATTGCCACCGCTGGCAGGGCTGATGATAGGCTCTATCGTGCTCTAAAAGGTAAAGTGCAGGAGCTGCATGCGGTTGGTCACTGTATTTCACCACGCAAGATGATTACCTCGGTTCTCGATGGTGCCGTAGTTGGGCGGATGCTTTAGCACGGCCCCGGTATGGCTCTGGATGTTCTACATGAAAGGACAGTTGAGATGAAGTTGCGGGTGAAGGAAGCTCTCTGTATCGGCTGCGGGCTGTGTGTTGAGAATTGCCCCCGACAGGCTATTTCACTTCAATCGGGCCAGGCCCGGATTGACCGGAGCAGGTGTAATGAATGCGGTCTCTGTCGTGACGTATGCCCGCGAATGGCAATCGTAGAATTGGTCCCGGTATCAGCAGAGGAGTTGTATGCTACTATTGCTTCACTCAGGCAAAGAACGGGCAGTATTATGGAGAGAATTGAGAGTATACATTCCGGTAATGCTGACCCTGAGACGGGCAGGGATTAATGATGCCGGAAAACGGGGGTAATGAAATGAAAGTATGCATCGTTGGCGGTGGTGGCGGCGCAAATAATGCCGCCAATGTTATCCGGAGTCTTGATAAGGAAGCACGGATAGATATATTCACCAACCGGGGTGAGATAGGCAATCTACCCTGCGAAATCCCCTTTGTCCTGAAAGGGACCCTGCCATCCTGGGAGAGCAGCTTTGCTTTCAGGGACAGGTTCTATAAAGAGAGAAATATAGGAGTCCACCTCGATACCGAGGTTACAGAAATCCTGAGAGAGGAAAAACGTATTGTAGCCGGGGGAGAAAGCTACCACTACGATAAAGTGGTTCTGGACACGGGGGCAACTCCGGTAATTCCTCCCATTCCCGGGCTTGATGGCCACAATGAGTTCACCCTTAGCACCGGTCTAGTACGTGCCAGGGTCTTTGAGGAAGCAATCCCCAGGTATGACAGTGCGGCCGTCATCGGTACGGGACAAATCGCCCTGGAGACGGTTGCTATTCTGCAAACCAGGGGCTACCAACACGTTTATCTGGTGGGCAGGTCTGGCCGTATCCTTCGCGCCTACCTGGACGAAGAAATGGTCGGCGAAGTCGAAGAGAGAATCAGGGAAAACAGTGTAGAGCTTATCCTGGGTGCCGGGAACCTGAGGGTAGCCACCAGGGGAGAGAAAAAACTCCTCTACCTGGCGGATAGAGAGATTGAGGTAGACATTATCTTTCTTGCTGTCGGCGCTGAGCCCAATAGCGGTCTGGCGCGGAGGGCGGGTATTGAGATAGGGAACACCGGGGCTGTTGCTGTCAACGAATACTTGCAGACAAGCGACCCTGATATCTATGCTATCGGTGATTGCATGGAGAACCGGGACACACTTACCGGTACCAAGCGACGCTATCAAACGGCAACTAATGCAGCGAAAACAGGAAGAATAGCCGGCAGAAATCTGGTCCTGGGGAACGTTATTGCCTATCAGGGGACAGTGATGACATTCATCACCGAAGTCTATGGATGCGAAGTCGGAACGGTTGGACTCACTGAGGACTATGCCCGGGAGCAGGGGTTTGATGTTGTCACCAGCATGACAACCAGTTCGACACGACGCCGGGCCTTTGGTGGGAAGCCTATAGTTATGAAGCTTATTGCCGACCGCAAGTCCCGTACCCTGATTGGAGCACAGATTACCTCGGAGGAAATGGTTGCGGGCAAGATTGACAGGCTGGCTGTGGCTATAGCCGAGAGGGTTCCGCTGCAGCGTTTGTCTCTAATCGACACCTGCTATTCACCGACGGTAGGCGCTGGATATGAGGCAGTGACCATGGCGCTGGACGCACTTCTGGAGAAGGTTGCCGGTTAGCAACGGCAGCCAGTGTACCGGCTGAAAAGTGAAAGGTCCACCTTTGGTGGACACTATAGCAGTAGTTTGTATGGGGTGAGTGAGGGGATTCGAACCCCCGATCTCCAGGGCCACAACCTGGCGCCTTAACCGCTAGGCGACACCCACCACAGAATAATACTTTATGTCTGAAACAGACATAGCCATTATACCTGAACGTAGTATACGCTTTCAATGTGCGTAATTTGATTTAGCCAGTACCGATTGGTATACTCGTGGGTAACCCCACCCCAGGGAAGACCGTCCCCACGTGCGGGACGGTTTCTGACATATTCCTACGGAACGGAGAAGGGAGAGACTGTGGAGCAGGCTCTGTCCGGCGTCAGGGTACTGGATGCTACTCACTACATTGCCGGGCCCTACTGCACCAAGCTGCTCGCCGACTATGGAGCCGAGGTGGTCAAGGTGGAAAGGCCCGGTATCGGTGACGGCGCCAGGAGGATTGGTCCCTTCTACAAGGATGACCCTCATCCGGAAAAGAGTGGCCTGTTTCTCTACCTGAACACCAATAAGCGCGGTGTCACTCTGAACCTGAAGTCTGAGACCGGGAACAAGATATTCCGGGAACTGGTAGCGGACGCTGACATCCTCGTGGAGAACTTCAGCCCCAGGGTGATGCCGTCTCTGGGCCTGGACTACGAGAGTCTGGAGAGGATAAACCCCGGTCTGGTTATGACCTCCATTTCCAACTTCGGGCAGACCGGCCCCTACCGGGACTACAAGGCCACGGAGATTGTCGCTGATGCCATGGGAGGCTGGATGAGCATCATCGGTCACCCGGACCGCGAGCCACTAAAACCCGGCGGGAACCAGGCCCAGTTTGTCAGCGGACTTTTTGGTGGTGTCGGGACAATGACCGCTTTCCACGGTCGGGAGTTGACCGGGGTTGGGCAGCACGTGGACATATCCATGATGGACGCCGTGCTCTACATCCAGATGAATATTACGCAAATATATCACTACCACGAGAGGGTTACCGGCAGAATCGGCAATATGGTACTGCCCCCACCCGGCTCAATACTACCCTGTCGGGACGGTTATATCGGGGCTATCGCCGTTACGAATAGCCAGTGGCAAGCCCTTTGTGAGTGGATGGGGAAACCGGAGCTAGCCAGGGACGAGAGGTTCCTTACCAGAATCCACCGCACCGAGAATGTGGACGAGCTTATTGCTACGTTAATTCCCTGGCTACTCGAGCATGACCAGGAGGAGCTGCTGAACGAAGCGCAGAAACGGAGGATTCCTTTCGGAATCCCGGCTGGGGCCGACCGGTTACTCAACTCTGAGCATCTCAACGAGAGAGGTTATTTCGTAGATGTTGAGCATCCGGCCACCGGAAAGGTCCGGTATCCCGGTGCCCAGTTTGGATTGGGTGATTTGCCTTATGAATTAAAGCCGGCACCGCTGCTGGGTGAGCATAATGAGGAAATCTACTGCCGTCGTCTCGGTTATAGTAAAAAAGACCTGGTGAGGCTGCGAGAGACGGGTGTTATTTAGGTGATTCTGCGCCTCGCGGAAGGATAGAGAAAATGCCTGGACTGCCGCTGGAAGGACTGCGGGTACTTGACCTCTCCATGTGGTTTGCCGGACCCATGGGCGGCCGGTTGTTGGCCGACATGGGGGCTGAGGTGATCAAGATAGAATCGTTGGGGCACATCGACCCGTGGCGAGGGCCTGCCAGGGTTACACCAATACTTATTGAGCGGATGCCGGAGTTGGCATCCGTTGAAAAGCCGTACAATCGTTCGGCCGGCTTTAACCTGCAGAACCGGAACAAGTATGGAATCACGCTTGACCTTCGTACCGGGCAGGGCAAAGATGTTTTCAGGAAACTGGTTGAAGTCAGTGACGTTGTCCTGGAGAACTATAGCCCCAGGGTCATGGATAGCCTGGATATTGATTACCCGGTACTCACTGAAATCAACCCCCGGCTCATCATGATGTCATTACCGGCGCTGGGTAGGACCGGCCCGGACAAGGACTATGTCGCCTTCGGCCAGACGATAGACTGCATGAGTGGCATGGCGTACCTCACCGGCTATCTTGGTGAAGAGCCGATGCTACAGGGTGGAATATCCTACGGCGACCAGCTATCAGGAATGAATGCTGTCTTTGCCATACTGACGGGTCTCAGACATCGTCGCAAGACCGGTAAGGGGAT
>DAOUVG010000207.1 GCA_030667735.1 Dehalococcoidales bacterium | reverse complement strand
TTGCAGGCAGCCACCTTATCCACTTTCGCACCCGATCTTATACCACAATAGTCCGCCTCTTTCACCAGTTCCACCGATGGGATATTCACCGAGAAGGTCATATTCTGCTTGATGCCACTCAGTGTATAACGCCTGGGCTGTAATGCCACGGAAACCATCGGGGGCTGGCTGCAAGCCACCCCGCACCAGGCAATCGCCAGGAAATTCGGTTTGCCATCAACATCCGCCCCCACGAGGGTTGTGGGCATCGGGTATATCAGGGTTGTTGCGCCTATTTTCGTCTTGCTCATATCATTCCTTCCACTAATCGATATGTCCTCACAGGAGCCACTATTTAATCCGCCGGTTAGCGACCTCTTTCACTTCAGGATTTGCCAGCGACCTGGGCCATTCACCCTTGATGGCATCTACCACTGCCTCTACGGTGCCCATAACCAGCGCCAGGAGCGAGTCCTCGGAATAGAAGGCAGAATGGGCGGTAACTACCACATTCTCTAACTGGAGCAGAGGGTCATCCGGGTCAGGTGGTTCGGGGTCGGTAACATCGATACCTGCCCCGGCGATTACTCTTTCAGACAGAGCGTTGAACAGGGCTTTTTCATCAACACTATCTCCGCGTGCGGTATTGATAAGGTAGGAAGTCGATTTCATCTTACTGAATTCCCCGGCGCCAAACATCTGTTTTGTCTCATCAGTAGCCGGGCAGTGAATCGAGATATAATCGGACTCCCGCAACAGTTGCTCAAAGTCAACTTTAATAGCCCCCATTGCCTGAATCGTGTCCTCAGTCAGATAGGGGTCATAGACAATCACTTTCACACCGAAGGCTCTGACCTTACGCACAAAGGCGCCACCGATTCTACCCGCTCCGACAACGCCGACCGTCTGCCGGTTGAGGCGAACAGTAGGTACCCTGACTTCGAATATCTCACGACGCCGCAGTTGCCAGGCGCCCTGCCTTACCAGCCGGTCTACGGGTATAATCTTCCGGTAATATGCCAGCAGAAAAGCCAGGGCATGGTCGGAGACCTCTTCGATACTGGCGTCCGGTACAATGGCCACGGCAATACCGTTATCAGTAGCGGCGTCTACATCAATGTTGTTGTAGCCGACACCTGTCCGGCTGATTACGCGGCACTTTTTCATGGCTTCAATCACTTTTCTGGTGTAAGGCTCGGTAGCACCCACCATTACTGCGTCCGCATCCGCTGCTGAGCTGATGATATCCTCTTCCGTCCATACCGGTGCCAGTACCACCTCAGCATCTACCCTGGCAAGCTCTGCCTTGATGTTATCTGCTCCACCTATCCCGGATACCACTTTAAAAGACATGTCTCATTTTCTCCTTTATTGCAGTCGATGCATTACCACTATTATCGGGGTGCTGTAATAGACACTTTATGTGCCCCACTGGCTATTGTCAAGCAATTCCGATAATACTTTTATGGTCTTCTTTGCGCTTCACCCTGCTGGCAGAGGTTATCTCTATTATTTGACAGGTAAGCCTTGAAGTAGTAGCATTCCTGATAGTTATGTGTCCATTAGAAACTGTATTACCACACCGAACCGGACCACCAATAATTACCGATGCCTCAAAGTGCGCCGGGTGCCTCATCTGCGAACTGCGCTGCTCCCTGCGCTTCGAGAAGGCGTTCAATCCTGCCAGGGCAGCCATTGTCATCCGCAGACAGACAGACTCCCCTGACGAGTACACTATATCCTTCACCGATAAGTGTGACAACTGTGGGATATGCGTACGCTACTGTGCCTACGGGGCACTTACCCAGGAGAAAAAGTCGGGAGTGACCTAGCATGGGTATACCGGGGTATTCCGGCAACATACTTTATGTCGACCTGACCAGCGGCAGTACCAGGCTGGAGCAGTACGATGCCGGGCTGGTGCATACGCTGATTGGCGGCTACGGCATCAGCAGCAAGCTGGCCTATGACCTGATACCGCCCGGAGTGGACCCTCTTTCTCCGGAAAACCTAATTATCGTCTCAGCCGGTCCATTCGCCGGGACAATGATTCCGGGTGGAGCCAAGGTCCTGGTCACTACCAGGTTCCCCATCAACGGGGCACTTGCCACCGCCGCCGGGGGTGGCGCTTTTGCCCCATTCCTGAAATCTGTCGGACTTGACCATGTCGTCATCAGTGGTCGGGCCAGACAACCGGTCTCACTCAGGATTGCCGAAGGACAGGTCTCGCTCGATGATGCCGGGGAACTATGGGGCAGTGACACCTACGAGACCACTGACATACTGCGCCACAGCTACGAGCCGTGTAGCGTTATCGCAATCGGGCAGGCCGGCGAGAACCTTGTCAAGAACTCAATTGCGTTCGTGGATAAAGCGGCCACCATAGGTCGTGGCGGTCTTCCCGCCATCATGGGTTCAAAGAATCTTAAGGCAATGGTTGTTCAGCAGGGGCAGGTACCAACGGAGATTGCCGACCGTCCGACCCTTCATCGACTGGTCAACCGTCTTCACGAGCGCATAATGCGCTGGCCCGGCAGGCAGCTTATCCAGGAAAATGGCCTCATGCCGGCACCACCGGACATGACGGAGCTTCACCAGAAAACGAGGAAGCCCCTCGCCTGTCCCAGCTGTCCGCTGGCGGACAAAGTCATGGTCAGGCTGGAAGAAGGCCCCTATGCCGGAGTTCATACCTATATGCCTCATCTCGGTGTCAATCGGTTCAGTGCCACCACCAGTTCCGAGGCTTACCAGCAGTCAATAAAGTACACCGACACTCTGAACCGATACGGTATCGGCAGTACCAATTTCTCCGGTCTCTTTGCACAAATTGTCGAGCTTTACCGGGAGGGCATCATAACCAGGGAAGACACCGGCGGCATTGAACTCAAGAACGATATCGATACCGCCCTGGAGCTTCTCCGAATGACAGCCTGCCGTGAAGGTTTCGGGGAAGTCCTGGCCGATGGTGCGGAGGCGGTTGCCCGCAGTCTTGGTGAAAAGAGCGAGGAATATATTGCCCACATCAAGGGCCTGGGCATTGTACGCGACCCCAGGCTCGGTGGCCTGGGTACCATGGAGTTCGAGGAGATAACCATGCCCAGAGGTGCTCATGTCTCGGCGGCCGGCTCCCCGTCTTATGACTCCGGACGCCCTTTCACCGACTTCGCGCGACATGCTGAGCGTATGGGCGTCTCCACGGAGGCTCTGAAGCGCCTGGAGGAATCCGGCGCCTTCAACCCGGGGAGGTACAGTAAGTACAGTGAGGACTGGTACTCCCTCTTTAATTGCCTCGGCCTGTGCAATCGCGCCCAGGTGAACCGGTTCTATCACGTGAAGACAATCGCGGCCCTTTACTCGGCATTGACGGGCATCGATGTGTCTCCGGAACAGCTTATGGAGAGTGCCGAGCGGGCCTGGACTGTCGGCAAACTCCTCAATGTCAGAGAGGGTTTCGACCGACGGCAAGACCGGGCACCGGAGGCGTGGTTCCGCCCCCTGTTCCGCGAAGGACAGGAGCACCGTATGCGCAACTACGATGACACGGTTGACCTGACCCGCGAAGATGTTGAGGGCTTCCTGGATGACTACTACGACGAACGGGGCTACGATAAACAGACCGGACTGCCTACCCGTGAGAAGCTCGTAGAACTCGGCCTGGAGAGCATGGCTACCGACCTGACACTGCCTGACTAGCATGGTGATGAAAAACCCTTTCGACCAACCCCAGTGCGAGCGCCTCTCAGAAGAGGCGGAACCCCTCTGGACACCCCAAAACGGTGGGGGGGGTAGTTTGTCGGCAGGGTTTATTTGCACCTTAAAGGCTGG
>DAOUVG010000144.1 GCA_030667735.1 Dehalococcoidales bacterium | reverse complement strand
CCTCCGGCATTCGCCAACACTCTTTGCTCCATGATAATTCATCGGATATGATTTCCGGAAGGAGCGGTGTGTAGCTGTCTTTGGCATATGATATATTGTTTACTACCCACTGATACAATCGCTCGCAATCCCTCCAGTACTCATTTACGTTCTCAGAATAACTTCCGGTAATTTCCTGCACTTTTGCCGATACCGACAAGTTGCCAGGGGTTAAAAAGCTTTGCTCGTCTTGTGGTGTTAATCCCAGCCGGACATTTATCTGGTCCCTGATGCTGTTGTACTGATTTACCATTTGACTGTTAGTATTCTTTTCTGTCCCTAAATTGCTTTGAGTTGAAGCAAGTTCGTTCTTAGCGGAAAGCAGCTGGGCTGTGATATTAACTAGCTGATTTGTAGTAACGTTCAACTCTGTTTCGGTGGTATCCAGCTGAGCCTCAGTATCCACTAACTGAGCCTCAGTATCCGCTAGCTGAGCCTCAGTATTATCCAGCAAGGTATTAGTTTCAGAAAGTTGTTCTCTGGAAGTATCTAATTCAACCCTGGTATTCGCCAATTGGACTATTGTGTCATCCAGTTGTTTTTTAGTATCGTCTAACTGATACCAGAAGGTTCCACAGAAAGCGGTGCACGTAACCAGTAGAATTATTGCTACTATGAAGAGTCTCTTCCAAACATTAGGCATTGCCACCCTCCTTTTTTGGACAGCTTCAGTAGTAAATTCCGGAATATACCCGCCACAGTCGTGACCACTCTTCAAGGGACAGGGTCTCCGCCCGCCGCCTCGGTTCGATTCCGGACTCTTCCAGCATACGCAGTACCTCTGCTCTGGGTAATCCCAGTCCCTTCACCAGGGAGTTGACCAGTTGCTTGCGGGAGGCGCTGAACCCGGCCCGCACCACACTGAAGAAACCCGCCTCGTCACTCGCTGCTATTCCTGGTTCGGTGGACACGCATATCTTCAATATCGCGGAGTCGACCTCTGGCACCGGGTAGAAGCACTCTGCCGGTACGTGGCCGATAATCTCCGGCTCTCCGTAGAGCTGCACGCCCACGCTGAGCAGGCTCATCCGGCCCGGTTTTGCGGCAATGACTTCAGCCACCTCCTTCTGCACCATCACCACCATAGTCCTCGGTCTTGCCGAAGCCTCCAGGAAGTGTCGCAGTACCGGCGATGTAATGTAGTAGGGCAGATTAGCCACCACCTTGTACTCAGGCCCCCCGGCTTCCCGCATCAGGACTGCCGGGTCTATCTTGAGGATATCTCCATTGATTACGGTAATATTATCGAAAGCAGCCAGGGACTCCTTCAGGACTGCGGCAAGCCTGTCATCCAGCTCGACGGCAACCACCCGGCCAGCCCTTTCAGCCAGCTCACGGGTCAGGATACCCAACCCCGGCCCAACCTCAACAACAACATCGCTCGAAGCAAGCTCGGCAGTCTCGATAATCAGTCGCAGTACACTTTCATCGACCAGGAAGTGCTGTCCCAGCCCCTTCCTTGCCCGCAGACCGGCGTGACGCAGCAGCCGTCTGGTCTGCACAAGAAGCGATCCCCTTTCCGGTCGGGGGCGACTGGCAGGCGTCATTCGCCGCTCCTTATTACGACAATATCCTCCTGCCAACGCTGATAGGTCTCAGCCATCCCATCTTCGCCTGCCGGACCATCCCAGGCCAGCCTGGACAGTATGGCCTCGTCGGTCACAAGACGATAAACCTCACCGGCATCACCGGCCCTAATGGGACGAAGCCGCACCTTGTCACCTGCAAGCTCAACGCGTTCGAATCCTATAGACATAGTGGTGCCAGATTCTGTCTAATTACTGCGGGCGAGGCTAGTTCCAGAGCTCCTCGATGTCCTTCTGCGCCCGCTGGCCGGTATCTCCGGCCGGCATAAACCGCTTGTAGGACTCCGCCGAACCGTACTCCAGGGGCTGGAAGGCCACCGGCATCGGCACGGCATGGCCGAAGATGAGCGCCTGCCGCTTCGGGGCCAGCCTGGAGAGCACCGACTTCAGTTCATTCTTCCCGGCAACTCCGGCAAGCACGCTGTCGATATCCCTCTCGTTGTCGAGCAGGCAGGTTATCTTGGTGCCCATCTGGGACATAACCTCTTCGTCGATGCCGCTCGGTCTCTGGTCGATTACCAGCAGGCTGACGTTATACTTGCGCATCTCACGGGCGATTGTGCCGAAGATAGCCTGGCTGGCTACCTCCCGGTTGAGGAACTTGTGCGCTTCCTCAATTGTGATAACCAGGGGATTCGGCTGGGCAAGACCCTCACCCATCGCCCGCTCCATCCTCTCCTGGTACTGGGCATAGATGCGCCGTGCGAGCATGTTGGCCACCAGCATATAAGCGGTGATATCCCGGTACCTGCCGAACTCGAGGACGATGTTCATGCCGCGGTCAAGGTATTCCAGCATGGTGCGGACAGCATTGGTGGGCACGTGGGGCTGGATGAAGGGCAGCCGCCGGATTGTCTGGAGACCTCTCTGGAGGTTCTTCAGGGTGCTTTCGTGTATGTTCAGACCTTCCGGTATTTCATCGGAGTCCTGCAGGGCAAGCGTCCTCTCTATCCACTCGCCACGGAACCTGCGATGCAGTTGATAGACTGCCTCAACCGCCGGCTCGGTGAGGTTCAGTGTCTGGCGGAGTAATACAATGTCTTCCGGCTCAATCTCGTCATACCCTATCCTGACCACGAAGTCGGTACTCACACCCCGGCGTCGTGAGTTCTCTTCGTCCAGGGTAAACACGGCTACCTGGTCCGGGAATAGCTGCTTCAATGCCTTGACCTTACGCTGGCCCTCTTCGGTGCTCCCCTCCCAGCCGTACTCGTTGTGCATGTCGAATATCAGGTTCACCGCCTTGCTCTTCTGGAGCATGCCGATGAGCAGAATCCGGGTGAGGAAGGTCTTGCCGGTGCCGCTCTTGCCGAAGATGCCGTTGGAACGCTTGACAAATTCCGGCAGGTCGAGGCACAGTTTGGTCTCCATGTCCAGCGGATTGCCGACATTGAAGCGAGTCTCATCTTCCTCACCGAAGATCAGTTCCATATCTGTGTCCGAAGCCAGGTTCACCGTCGAGAAATGGCTGGGAACGGTCTTCACCGGCTCCGACCCCTCGATTCCCATCGTCAGCATGGGCAGGACGTGGAGAGTCGCGTAGGTGGCCGTCCCGCTGAGCACCTCGGACAGGAAGGAATCGACCTCACGGGGCGGGGCCACGGTAAGCTCCGAGTCAGTCACGCCGAGGCTGATATCGGTAATCATGCCGAAGAAACGCCGTTGCCGTCCCTCGATGGTGACATAGCGCCCGACGACCATATCCTCCACCGAAGCGGAACTGTCCAGCCTGACCTCAGTGCCTTTGTCTACCGAACCAGAAACAACGATACCGAGCCGCGGATTTATATTCTCTTCAGTCAATACCTACTCCTCCAGTTCCCATCTGTAGCGGCACTTCTGCCTTTCACCCTCCCGGTACATGTCGGTATCCTCCGGCAGGTCAACAATCTCAACAAACTCACAGTTAAGTATTTCGCACGTCCTGCGCGACGGATGGTTCTCAGGGTCACAGGTTATCCACAATACCTTGAGGCCGTGGTCCAGAGCGACCTGCCTGACGAGATTGCAGGCCTTGGCTGCATAGCGGTTGCCCCGGTATCTCTTGTTAATTCCGTACCCGATGTGACCGGCATACTTTATCACATGTTCCGTATTCCCAATCCGCACGCTGACGCTGCCAATCGCCCTGGGCTTACCGGGGAGATGAATATCAAACTCGTACACCGGTAGATACCCCTTCTCCGGATTGGCAGGGCGTTTCTGCCTGATAACGAGCTCTATCTCGCCGTCAGTCAGTACTCCGTAGTCATTGAACCTGAAATCGTTCATTACAGACAGCACTCCTATTTCGGCGGCACAATCCTCTCCAGAATCGCCCTGAGCCGGCCGTATTCGCCACTGAGAAGCGTCGCCAGTTCCTTCCCCGCCCCCACGAGGAAAACCCGGCTGTCCTCGTGGGCCTCGCTCATCTGGCGCAGGGTTGCCGCGACCAGTTCCTCCACCGATACCGGTAGCGCTGTGCTCAGTAACAGGCTCAGGAAATCAAATGAAGTGCTGAAGTCCCTGACGCTTTCCGGGGGGCACCGGTAGACGAAGCTGTGGATGCGGGCCGGCCGTGCCGGAAGATACTGGAGCAGCTTGCCCCCCTCGGCATGCCCCACCACCAACGCGCTGAACTCGCTACGGAGCAGCTTCTCAAGCTGGGGACTGGCCTGGTAGACCGCCTCCTCGGAGGCTTCATCCTTGCCGCGGGCGATGGGACGCCGTCCCGGCTCCAGGCTGGCCGTGGTGGCATAATAGACAACTCCGAGAAGCTCTTCTCCGGCATCGCCCACCTGCACCAGGCTGCCCAATGGCGGCGGCTGATAGAGTTCGTAGCACTCGGCGACGAACTGGGTGGTACTGGCCTCGATTACCTCACCGACTCTTTCCGTTGATTCAGTCATTCCCGGTTCTCTACTTCTTCTTCTCTTCCTTCTTCCCCTTTTCCTGCTTGGATTTCTTGACGTTCTTTCTTCCCTTACTGCCCATTACGGTTCCTCCTGGCATAGTTTATAATTCCAGGGACATATCCTTTTCTCCTGTGAAGGGACCCTATCCCCTTAATCCCCTTCCCCTTCAAGGGGAAGGGGAGTTGTTATGTAAGAGGGGCTGCACCCCTCTTTGACTCTCCTGATTATGCCGAATTCTTATTGACTACGGCTTAATAAAGACGAAAAGAAAGACACCGAAGCAGACTGCCGCTCCTAGTAACGATACGCTATCTATAATCAGTCTACGCCGTAAGCACCATATT
>DAOUVG010000160.1 GCA_030667735.1 Dehalococcoidales bacterium | reverse complement strand
TGGCCCTTATGCCGCTATGCTCCTCAGTGAGCAGGGGGCGGAGGTGACCAAGGTGGAACGACCGGAGGGGTACCCCTTTCGCGGCCGGCCGGGTTTCCTGGTGTGGAACCGCTCCAAGAGTGGTATCACTCTCAACCTGAAGCAACCCGAAGGTCGGAAAATCGCCCGTGAACTGGCCAGGCAGTCCGACGTTATTATCGAAAGCTTCCACCCCGGCGTGGCCGATAGGCTAGGCATAGGTTACGAGGCAGTCAGAGAACTCAACCCCCGGATGGTCTATTGCTCAATCTCAGGTTTTGGTCCTGACGGCCCGTACCGGGACATGCCCGGCTGGGATGCTATTGTGGGTTCGATGACGTCGCTCTACATCAGCCAGGGCGGGTCGGGTGGCCCACCGCTCTACCTCGTGATGCCCATGCCGAGCTACTATACCGCCCTCATGGCTTCATTCAGTATCGCGACAGCCCTTCTCGCCCGTGAGACAACCGGTAAGGGACAGAAGGTGGACGTTTCTCTCTTCAGGTCGATGCTCGGCGTATCCGCTTCTGGAGTGATAGACTTCGAGGGGAGGATTGTCCGTTCCGGCATGGTCAGAGACCCGCAGGGTGTGTCCCCATTGTACCGTCTCTACCACGGAAGTGATGGGAAGTGGTTCTTCCTCGGCCTGGGGAACCTGCGCTTCTTCGCCAAGTTCGCCGTGGCTGTCGGTCATGAGGAGTGGCTGACCGACCCTCGTTTCGAGGGTGCGCCCTTCATCATCCTGCCGCCGACGAGTGAGGAGCTTGTCATCATGTTCCAGGAGATGTTCCTGGCCAGGACACGGGACGAGTGGCTGGAGTTCCTGCGTGCTGCCGATATCCCCTGTGCCCCGGCGTCGACAGTGGAGGAGTTCCTCGATGACCCTCAGGTGCTGGCCAATGGCATGGTGGCTACCGTCGAGGAACCTCATCTGGGAAAGGTCCGTGAGATGGGAGTGCCAATCAGGCTATCCCGCGCTCCGGGTGAGATAAAGGGGCCGTCCCCGGCGCTGGGACAGCATAATGATGAGGTGCTTGCCGGGCTGGGCCACTCGGCGCAGGAGATTGCCCGACTGAGAGACCGGGGGGTTATCTAGGATGAGCGAGACATACGCCCTGGACGGCATTCGCGTCATTGATTTAACCACTATGATTAACGGGCCCACGGCGTCCCTGCTGCTCTCCGACATGGGGGCTGAAGTGGTCAAGGTGGAGCCTCCGGACGGTGACCCCTGGCGTATCGTTGCCGGAGGCTTTATGGCATGCAACCGGGGGAAGAGGTCGTTAGCGGTCGACCTCAAGAAGCCGGAGGCACTGGATGTAGTACACCGGCTGATTGCCGCCTCGGATATTCTGGTGGAGAATGCCCGCTGGGGTGTGTGGCACCGTTTGGGTCTGGACTATGAGTCTGTTTGTAAGATTCGACCTGACATCATCTATGTCTCGGTGCTCGGTCACGGCTCCACCGGGCCGTACAGCGGTTGGCCGGCCTATGACCCCCTGCTGCAATGTCGCAGCGGCCAGATGGTTGCTCAGGGCGGTATTGGTAAGCCGCCTGTTTTCCATGCTATAGCAGTGAACGACCAGGCCTGTCCCATGCTCGGGGCTTACGGCGCAGTGCTGGCTCTGCTCGACCGGGCCAGGACCGGTAAAGGCCAGCACGTGGAGACGTCGCTCACCAATACGTCGATAGCCATGCAGTCCGGCGACTTCATCGACTACGCCGGTATTAAACGGGAGTATCCCGGAGACACCGGTATCCTGGGGTTGAGCGCCACCTACCGTCACTACCAGGCAGCCGATGATGTGTGGTTGTTTGTTCTCTGCGCTGATGAGTCGCACTGGAGGGGCTTGTGCCAGGCTACCGGGCAGGAGACATTGCTCACTGACCCCAGGTTCGCAACACCGGAGAAGCGTGCCGAAAATGATGCTGCGCTTGTGGAGGTACTAAGCGGGATCTTTCGGAACAGGACGGCTGAGGAATGGAATGCCGTGCTGAAGGAGGCGGGTGTTCCTGCGGCTGTGGGCCGGACTGCGGACGACCTGCTCGACGACCCGCACTGCAAGGAGACTGGTGTCTTCGAGGAACAGGTACATCCGCAGCATGGTCTGGTACGCCTGGTCGGGGCGGTGCCCAGGTTCTCCGATATGTCGGGCATCATTCGGCGGCCGGCTCCTATGCTCGGTGAGCACACCGGAGAAGTACTCGCCGAACTCGGCTATTCGGAAGAGCAAATCGCCGATTTCAGGGCGGACAGAGTGGCGTACTCTGCTGAGGAATCATCCTGACCCTATTTCACCGGTGACGCCGGACCGGCTGGCGTCACGTGATGAGATGAATACTGCGCCTGGGGACACGCGAACCTCCGCAGGGAATAGCCGGAAAAGCATAGCAGAATTACGGACAACCGATGCTTATGCCGGGAGGTTTCTGCACGGGACGGTTGCCACGCAGCTAACGCGCTCTCCACGCTAAGAGCTTCCCGATGACAGGCCGGGTCCTCTATTTGACGGCGGGTCACTACAATGGTAATCTTGGAAAAATGGAGTCCCGGTTTATGGATGAGGACAGAACAGAAGATACTACAGAGGGTGACCGGCGGGTAACCACCACTGGCGATATCGAGGTCTCCACTTACCTTGAGATTGCCAAGGGGATGGGTGGTGCCCAGCCGGCGTCCGTTGCCGAAGCAGAGGGTGCCGACGAACGCGCCGGCGGAGGTGCCGGAGAACGTGAGACCATTGTTGTTATCGACTTCGGCTCCCAGTACAGTCTGCTGATAACCCGCCGGATTCGTGAATGCCAGGTCTATGCCGTGCTGGTCGACCACGATACCCCCTGGGAAAAGATAGAATCGTTGAACCCGAAGGGCTTCATCCTCTCCGGAGGTCCGGCCAGCGTATACGAACAGGGAGCACCACAGGCCGCACCCTGGGTCTACGAAAGTGGTCTGCCGGTGATGGGTATCTGCTACGGGATGGGCGTGCTGGCCAAACAGCTTGGCGGGCAGGTCACACCGGGAATCAAGCGGGAGTATGGCCAGGCCCTCCTTCACATCAGCGAGGTCGATTCGCCCCTCTTTGCCGGGATTGACAACCCTTCGCAGGTATGGATGAGCCACGCCGACAGAATCGAAGCGATGCCCTCCGGCTTCAGGTCCCTCGCCTATACCGAGAACTCGCCGATTGCCGTAATGGGTAACGACAGCGGGGTATTCGGTCTTCAATTTCACCCCGAGGTGGTGCACACTCCTCAGGGAAAGACCATGCTCAGGAACTTCGCCTATCGTGTCTGTGGCTGCCGGGGGGACTGGACGATGGGCAATTTCATCAATGAAAGCATGGAGCGGATACACCAGCAGGTGGGTGATGGCAAGATAATCAATGCCCTGTCCGGAGGCGTAGATTCCGCCGTGGTAGCTTCTCTCATTCACCGTGCCGTGGGTGACCAGCTTACCTGTATTTTCGTCAATAACGGACTGCTGCGCCGTGAGGAAGTGGAAAGGACCTTTAATGTCTTCCGTCTCAACCTGGGCATGCAAATCAATTTCGTTGATGCCACCGACAGGTTCCTCAAGCGTCTCAAGGGTGTGACCGACCCGGAGCGCAAGCGGAAGGCCATCGGACAGGAGTTCATCAAGGTATTCGAGGAGGAAGCCAAGAAACTGGGCAAGGTGGATTTCCTTGCCCAGGGCACGCTCTATCCGGACGTTATTGAGAGCGCCTCTTCGGGGAGCAGCGTTTCCGCCAAGATAAAGACCCACCACAATGTCGGCGGGCTGCCCAAGAAGATGGTGCTCAAGCTCATCGAGCCGCTGCGCTATCTCTTCAAGGACGAGGTGCGCCTGCTGGGCGTGGAGCTTGGCCTGCCCGAAGAGATGGTCTGGAGACAGCCCTTCCCCGGGCCGGGACTGGCAATTCGTATTATCGGCGAGGTCACGCGGGAGAAGCTGGAGATACTGCGCTCCGCCGACTTCATCGTGATGAACGAGATAAAGAAGGCCCATCTCTACCGGCAGCTCTGGCAGACCTTTGCCGTGCTCACCGACGTCAGGTCGGTAGGGGTGATGGGTGACCACCGCACCTACGGCTATCTGGTGGGTGTCCGCGCCGTGACCAGCGAAGACGCCATGACGGCCGACTGGGCACGAATGCCCTATGATGTCCTGGCGCGCATCTCCAACCGGATTGTCAATGAAGTGCCCGAGGTCAACCGGGTAGTCTACGACATAACCTCCAAGCCCCCCTCGACTATTGAGTGGGAGTAAGAAAAGGTTAGCTTTGAATTGTTTTTGGTTAAATAGTGCGTAAAATATTGTAAAAAAATAAGGGAAACAATTCGTGCCTGTTTAGGCGTGAATTGTTTTTAGAGTTATGTTAACAAGAGGGGGAGTGAACAGGCAGGGAAGGAGGTTCGTCCCAATGGGCAAAGGTTATCATGGAGAAACCTGTGGCAAAGCCACAAGGGAGGCAATAAGGCTTCTGGGAAACCGAGCTTCTGCAAAAGCCCTTCTTGAGGGTTTGGAATCAGTATCGTCGTACCAATAACGATATTT
>DAOUVG010000262.1 GCA_030667735.1 Dehalococcoidales bacterium | reverse complement strand
GACGACAAGGCTAAGAACATCCTCAACTCCTGTTTTACCCTCAGTGGTCTGGTATCAATAGCCCTGGCCTTCATCTTCCTGGCGGGACTCAAGCTCTGGTCGCCCGCCTTGCTTCGAATCCAGCAGAACCCGGTGTTTTTCATCAGCTTTGTCATTTTTGCCCTGGCTTCCGTCTACAGGGTTTTCGCCGAGCGTACGTTTGTCGCCGGGCGCAGGGCCGGACTTGCACTTACCCAGGGGCTGGTCTTCAACCTCCTGAGGTTCATCCCCCTGGTTGCCCTGGCACCCCTCTTCGACGTTTTCGGCATCTTTGCGTCCTGGGGAATCGGACTTGGCTTGACGGTAATCGTGAGCATACCCTTCCTCATCCCCCGTGTCCAGCCGGGCTACCGTCCCGCACCGATGATAGACAGGAAGTCAATAGGCAACATGATGCACTTCTCCTTTGCCAACTACGGCGCCAATATCTTCTGGGCAATTCCCATTCTGTGTCTCCCCTTGATGGTGGTGAACCTTCTCGGCGCGGAGGCGAACGCATACTTCTATGTCGGCTGGGCGCTGGGCTATCTACTGGTGAGCATACCGGTGACCGTCTCCCTCTCACTGTTCGCCGAAGGCTCGCACAGCGAGGAACAGTTAGGCCACAACATCGGCAGAAGCCTCAGGCTGTTTCTAATTCTGGTCCCGGTGGTAGCCATCGTTTTCCTGGCAGGTGAAAGAGTGCTGGCGCTCTTCGGCAGCGCTTACGCGGAAAACGCCACTACCCTCCTCTGGGTCCTGGCCGTCTCCGCCATTCCAGCCGGTCTCAACCACACCTACTTCACGGTGAAAAGAGTGCAGAAGAGAATGCGGAGCGTTATCGGTCTGAGTGCGTTCATTGCCGTGGTAACGATGGTACTGAGCTACCTGCTTCTGCCCCGGATAGGCATTATCGGAGCGGGGATAGGCTGGTTCATTCCTCAGGTCATTGTGGCAGTGGCAGTCACGCCATCGCTACTCCGGTGGCGCCGTCATTCGGTGGTCAGAATGGAGCAGCAGCGCAGTCCGGCCTACAGGAAGGGGTTAATAGCGAATTGAAGAGGACCGCAGATATGCAAGCAACAAACCACCAGGTTGTGCTGGAACAGAATATCAGACTGCACGAGATAGAGGCGTATTTCTACAACGCCACGCACCCGGAGAACTTCAATGTCTTCGAGCAGATTCGTTTGAAACGTAAGGTCAGGAAACTGTCAACGGAGGTCGAAGCATCGCTACCGGTCCTGGACCTGGCCAGCGGAACCGGGAACGTTTCCAACCACTTGAAGACAGCCGGCCTCAGGCCAATTGCTTGCGATCTATCGCTGGAAATGCTGAAAGAGAATCCGTCTGAGTACAAGGTACGCTGCGATATTACGCGGCTGCCATTCAGGGACGGGTGCTTCGGGGCAGTAACAGCATATTCGGTATTTCACCACCTGCCCGACCCCGCCGGTACGATGGAGGAAGTGGGCCGCGTAGCCGCGGAACAGTGCGTGCTCTACTTCGACCATGACCACTTCCTGCCCCAGGAAAGCAGGACACTGGGTGATTACCCGTTTACTATCTCCGACCTTATCGGTTGGATACTCTGGCTGGTACTTCACCCGAAGTACGTCAAGCGTCTCTTCCATTACGCACTATGGGGACGCAATATACACCTGCGGAACATCCGCAAACTGGACCAGGCGGAATCTCACGAACGGGTCGAACCCGAGAGGCTGATGAGAATACTAGAAGAAAAGGGCTTCCGCGCTCACTTGGTTTCGTACCGCCGCGGGAGCTACCTTGAAGCCTGGAGGACCTTCAGATACAAAATGGTCCCAGAGGAGGAAGCATGAGCACCAAACCTGATGTCGCCCTGTATTTTCCCAGACCGTATTCAGCCCATCGTCCGGTACAGGGAGCTCCCCTGCCATTGCTGGCAATATCATCCCTGCTGGATAAAGAAGGATATGGGATAAAGGTAGTCAGTAATAATCTTCATGAAAGACCACTGGAGAAGGTGCTGGAACACTGCCAGGGCGCAGTTTGTCTCGGGATATCATCAATGACAGGTTACCAGATTGTTGATGCGCTCCAGGTAGCTGAAACAGTAAAGGAAAAGTACCCGGAACTACCCGTTATATGGGGTGGCAGGCACCCGACACTTGAACCCGAAGGGACCATTAATTCACCATACGTGGATGTTGTAGTCAGGGGTCAGGGGGAGAGGACCTTTACAGAACTGGTGCATGCGCTGACAGATGGGAAACCCCTGGATAACATCGCCGGAATCTCCTACAAGCTGGACGGGGAGATATTCCACAACCCGGAAAGACCACCGGAGGACATAAACAACTTTCCCGCCATGCCTTATCATCTGATTGACGTTAAGAAGATCCTCTACAGCAACGCATTCAGCACCAGAGCATTGAATTACGTGTCTGGTTACGGCTGCCCGTGGCGGTGTGGTTTCTGCAGCGAACAGACAGCCTGGCACCGACACTGGTTGGCAATCAAAGGCGACAGGATGGCCGAAGAGATAGACAGGTTGTCCAAAGACTACGGAGTAGACACCATCGTATTCTACGACTCGAACTTCTTTGTCGATATGGAAAGGGTCAGGATTTTCTGTGAAGAAATCATCAGGAGAAAGCTGAAAATACAATGGTGTGACGCCGATATCCGGATTCCCAGATTACTCAAAATAGAAAAGGACATGTGGGACCTGATAGAAGCCAGTGGCTGCAAGGGTATGTTTATCGGGATTGAGTCCGGGTACCAGCCATCCCTGGATTTCATACAGAAGGACATGAAGGTGGAGCAGACCATCGCCACCTTTGAGAAGTACCAGCACAGCAACGTTAAGTTCTCCTGCACAGTGGTGGGTGGCCTTCCATGGGACGCCGACCAGAAGAAAACAGACGAGCTCATTGAAACAGACCTGGACCACACCATAGACCTGGCAGATAGGCTGGTCAAGCTAAACAAGCGCAACCGGTTGGTTTTCTGGTTGTTTGCCCCTTACCCGGGGAGCCCCCTTTATAAAAGGAGTCTGGACATAGGCCTTGTCCCCCCTGATAGCCTGGAG
>DAOUVG010000080.1 GCA_030667735.1 Dehalococcoidales bacterium | reverse complement strand
CGGTCTCCCGACCGCTGGTGAGCTCTTACCTCACCATTTCACCCTTACCCGCACTGGCGAAGCCACTACGGGCGGTATGTTTCTGTGGCACTTTCCGTAGGGTCGCCCCCCCTGGGTGTTACCCAGCATCCTGCCCGGTGGAGCTCGGACTTTCCTCCCACCTGTGCCGAAATCGACCCAGACAGGCGGTCACCCGGTTTACTTGCCCCGCCTACACTCTAATATAGGTACCCCGATTAGTCAAACCAGGTGCTGATGCCGGGACTGCGTGCCACTCAGAACAGGGACGCGTGGTTATTCCCCTCGCAGTGGCACATACTCCTGCCCTGTCATTCTGAGTTAAAACGAAGAATCTCATGCCAGCACATGCCAAGTTAGAGCACAGGCATAGCACCTCATACACAGTGTCTGGTCGAAGTAGAAGCCCATCCGGGTTATAGTACGTCCTTCACTATTTATCCGGCGCCGGTGCTACCTGGACCAGGGACGTATTGGCGATTGCCCCGCCACCGGGTGAGTGCTCATCAGGCGTGAGCACGTTGGCACACCCTCCACGGTCGACACCGTCTTCATCAGGGTCGTACCAACTCCCCTCATATATGCAGACGACACCCGGCATGATGCGCTCGGTTACTCTGGCGGGGATGCGTATTCTACCGCGGTCATTATAGATATCAACGAGCGCGCCGTCATCTATTCCCCGGCTCCCGGCATCGGAGGTATTGAGCCACACCGCCTGAGGTTCGACTTCCTTCAGCCACGGTACCATATCCAGCGACGAGTGTGTTCCCCTCCTGGGGTGGGGGGTTATCAGTTGTAGCGGATATTTACTGGCCAGGGGGTCATCGTAGTTCTCCGGCGGGCTGATATACTTCGGTATCGGCGGTATCACAGGGTTATCCATCTCCGCCAGGTGTTCGCAGTATATCTCTATCTTGCCGGAAAGAGTCGGGAAAGGATTATTCTCCGGGTCTTCAATCTGCTCCTTGAAGGAGATGGTCGGTGGTACGTCCTTTATCTTGAGCACACCATCCCGCTTCATGGCTTCATAGTCATCAATATCGCTGCGACCCGCCGCGATTCCACGCAGCATCTGGTCCTCGGTGATATCACCGAACACTTCCGGGATACCCATCTTGCGGGCAAGCTCCCGGCATATCTCCATATCAGTCTTCGATTCGTACAGGGAGTCTACTGCCTGGTTGAGATAGATATAGTAGGGTGAGCCGAGCCAGGGAGGTGCGATTTCGCTGCGCTCCATGAAGGTATTCACCGGCAGGACGATATCGGCCAGCCGGGCAGTGGGTGTCATGAACTGGTCCTGGACGACTACGAAGTCCAGCGAACGGGACTTGAGAGCCTCCACCCCGCGCCGGGTATTACCGTGCTGGTTGATGAGATTGGCTGCCACCACATAGAGCATCCTGACATCCACAGGGTGACCGCCGGAACGACCCCGAAGGATGGCGTCATATATCTTACTGTAGTGAATGCGGGCGCTGCTGGGGTTAGTCCCGCCCCGCAATTTATAGAGACTTTCTTTTCGCGGCGGTGCTCCCGCCTCCACCGTATTACCCGGTCCGCGCGAGCCGCCCGGTCTGTGCGAGGCACGGCTTGAATAAGCCCTCATGAATCCGGCAGCATAGCCGCCGGGAATACCGATGTTGCCGGTAATGGCTGTCAGCACGTTAGCCGCACGGGAATACTGCTCACCGAGGGCAGACCGTGCCGGACCCCAGCCAGCGATAAGTGCTGACGGTTTGCCAGTGGCATACTCGCGTGCAAGTCCGGTAATTACCTCAGCAGGCACCCCGGTAATCGTCTCCGCCCATTGCGGAGTCCTGGCAATGCCGTCCTCCCTGCCGAGTACGTAGTCCCGGTACGCGTCAAACCCGATAGTGTATTTATCAATAAAGGCCTGGTCCTGCAGGTCCTCGGTGATGATAACATGCGCCATGGCAATCAGCATCGCGGCATCGGTGCCGGGGCGAATCGGTATCCACTGGTCCGCCAGGACGGCCGCAGAATCGGTAAAGCGGGGGTCGATGACCACCACCTTGATGCCCTTCTCACGGGCCTTCGCCAGAGTCAGGGTGGTCCCCGGGTCCCATACCGTGTTGGCCGGGTCCCATCCCCACATGATGATGAGGCGGGAGTTAAGCAAGTCTTCCCGTGAGTTGCCTGTGCTTATCGTGCCATAGGTAGCCATGGAGGCAAACAGAGTTGCCTCGTAGGAAGGCGAAGACCAGGTGCGGGTAAATCCACCCAGGCCCATCAGCAATCGCCCCACCGGTCCAGGGCCATGCAGCATTCCCTGGTTTCCTGCACCCGAGGCAAGGAGAACCGCTCCATTGCCATATTTCTCATTTATCCTGTTTATCTCCGCAGCCACCGCGTCCAGCGCCACATCCCAGGACACACGCTCAAATTGCCCCTCACCCCTCTCCCCGACGCGACGCAGCGGGTACTTCAGCCGCTCCGGAGAGTAGACACGCTGCCGGTAAGCCCTTCCCCGCATACAGGCACGCATCTGCGGCTCTTCGCCATTGTCTGTTTCGATACGGACAATCACGCCGTCCTTCACATGCGCTCGTAACACGCAGCGACCACCGCAGTCATGGCAGCACCCCGTAGGCACAATGGTAATACCACTTTCTGTTACCATCTTCTTTCCTCACCCTTCACGTCATGTGATAGAGTACCGCATACACCAGTGAAATCTTTACCCCGGTATACACGGATTGTAGCAATCCTGTTATCTGCGGGCAACCCGGTACTACCAGCGAGGATATTCCCAGGGCTTCTCTTCACAGTCCGAAGACCGATTCGAAAAAGCTGTCTATTCTCCTTCGTATAAATGGATACCATAGCCAGATAGCAGTGTGGGTTCCAGGTAGCCACGTAATAGCCGGCCTGTCGCATGCTTCCCAGAAGTCCAGGGTGGCCTCCCTCGGGATGAACTCGTCCCAGCGCGCGTTTATCATCATCAAGGGGCGCTGACGGAGATACCCGGCAAACGTCATCGGGTCGTTCAGGTAACTCTGCCGCGGCGGTATGACGTCCTCGAAGCCCTTTTCCGCGACCTCGGCAAGATACCGCGTGTACTGCTGCTGGCCGGCCCGGTATTCCGCTTCAGTAGTCCGGTACTTTTTATTGAGCACTCTGGCCTTGGCCTTCTGGACAATCTTCCCGGAGTTTCCCCCGCTGACAATGAGTGACGCAGCAGTGATGCGCTCATCGACTGCCATGGATATCGCCGAAATAAGGCCGCCAAAGCTGACCCCGAGAACCCCTACCTTCCGCCCGTCCAATTCGGCACAGGTGCCGGCCCAGTCCACCACCTGTCGTACCTCTACCACTGCAGCACGGTAGATTTCAAACCACTCCTCGTCGCTCAGATGGGGCATCCGCCGCCGTCCTGCCCCCGCCAACCGGCTGGAATGGACAACGAGACGCGGAATGAAGCAGGCAATGCCCTTTTTGGCCAGACTCCACGCCAGCCCCCGGCAGGGCACCAGACTGGCATCACCAACGCCGTGAAGCAGGATTACAAGGGGAGCTTTGCCAGAGCCACGGGGCTGGAAGTAATCGCCGCGTGCCATTTTGCCCTTTTCGTTGCTCGTCTGAAACGCCGGTGGGAAGTCGACCGTGTACCGCAGCCAATTGGACGTCTGGTTTTTGAGATGAAGGTTGAAATGGGTGTTATTATCGGAGTATTCGTAGGGATTCATCCCGACCAGTATAGCCCAATCACGCTCACTTTTCCAGTAGATGCACTCTCGTCCGGTACATTACTGACAGACGGGATAATGAAAATAGACCAGGTAATAAAAAAATAATGGAAACAAATCGAGGCTAACCGAGCGTGAATTGTTTCCAACGTTATGTCTGGTAGCCAACAGGGTCCCAGACCTTTCTTAATTACAGTATGGTAACCCTATCCCCGTGCGGCCCATATGGGCCGCCTGTCCCTTCCCCATTATCCCCGGTACAGCCCGGGTACAATGGTAACAAAACAGACCGGGGACACAGGTAACAGATAAGGTATGAAGCAGGAGGTGACTACCTACACATGCACAGAACGTCACAATGTGCAGCACACTGGTGGAATGGCCATTGCACAAGAAGCCACAATATTGAGTCTCACCATCGACTCTATCCGGTCACATCCCGCTTACGAAACAGATAGAAGGCTAGCCCGATGAACACCAGGCTGTAGACTGCAAGTGTTCCAACAGCTTGCCATATCTCAGGTGTCTGGCCGGAGAGATCGCCCCCACCCATGCCCATGCCCATCCCTTGTGGGAGCTCGTTCACGGCTGTGATTGCCCTGACATTAGCTGCGAGCAGGTAGTCAGGTATCCTGGCAATCCAGCCACCAGCGAGGCTCATAAACGTAGTAACGATGGATTCCAGGAAGAATATGCCTATGCCTAGAGCAATGCCTGGCATAGCCGAGCGTCCGACTATGGCGAGAAGGAACCCAAGTAGCGCATACGGCATCAATACGTAGAATGTGCGCCAGAACTGAAGGAACTGGTCCCACAGGTATCCGCCAGTCATGAAGCTGAAATCAAAGGAATAGCCACCGATGGCTGTAGTGATCAAGCTCATAAGGAAGCCAACGGCCAACCCGACAACCATACCTATGAGAATCAGGATGCCTGCTGCCATCAATTTGGCACCAAGGAGCTTGAGGCGACTTTCACTGCAGATGAGCATAGTCCTCATGGTTCGCCAACTGTACTCAGTTCCCACAGAGCTGGCGATGAGGATCACGGCCAGGATGGTGCCAAGAGAGGACAATATGGACAAGGCAAAGGGAAGAGCCAGCGGAAGTCCCAGCAGATTCTGTATGGCCCCAATCTCTTCGGAACCATGGACAGGAATGGTAACCTTGGATACGGCGAGCAGCAACAGATAGAGGACGATCATCATGCCAACCAGCACAAACAACAGCACCCTGGTCATAAGGCGCTTCCGTAGCTTGAAGAGCTCCGCGCTGATCAGTCTAGTCACCGCTCTCACCACCTGTTAACTGCAGGAATACGCTCTCCAGGCTGACGCCGTGGCTTACCAGCTCCGATGCGAAGATACTGTGCTCAGCAAGGGCTGCATTCACCCGGGAGGTGCTCTCTTCCGGGACACTCACAATCAGATGATCGTTCTCCATCTTAACCGAATTTATCCAGGGCAAGCCACTAAGAATGGCAACAGCCCGCGCCGGGTCGTCCACCTTGACTTGAAGCGTCTGGCCTTGCGCCAATAGCTCGTGAACCGGGGCGCAAGCGAGCATGACGCCCTCTTTGATTATCGCCACTCTATCGCACACCTGCTCAACCTCATGAAGCAGGTGGCTGCACAGAAACAGGGCGCGACCTTCATGTGCCAGCCTTGGAATCAGGTCGCGCACTTCCTTGGTCCCGGCAGGGTCGAGTCCGCTGGTAGGTTCATCCAAAACTATGAGTTCCGGGTCCCTTAGCAGAGTCGACGCAATCCCCAGCCTCTGCTTCATCCCCATGGAATAGTGGCCATACCTGTCTGCGGCACGGTCCTGCAGGCTGACCCGCTCCAGCACCTCTACTATCTTGGCCCTGGGAATGCCTCCGATGGCTCTGGCAAGTGCCTCCAGATTGTCCCACCCGGATAAGTAAGGATAGAAGGCAGGTGCTTCGACCACCGCTCCTATGCGCCGGAGTGCAGCCCATTGGTTGTCGTCAAGCCTGCGACCGAACAGCTCGATGCTCCCTCCGGTGGGAGCGATCAACCCCAGGATCATTCCGACTGTGGTGCTCTTGCCTGCACCATTTGGCCCCAGGAAGCCGAAAACCTCGCCCCGGTGAACCTCTAAGTCGAGGTTCTTTACTGCTTCCAGCTGGCCGAAACGCTTGGTCAGACCGATGGTACGCAGGACAATGTCGCTGCCTTCTCTTGAGCCAGGATGAAGTTCTGTGGTTGCCTGATTGGTCATGGGCCACCTTTGTGCGGTCGCCTTCTAGCGAGTTTGGATGCTTCTTGCCGAGCATATTTGGGCAGCGAACCGCTTGCCATCGGATACTTTATGTTAGACTTTACGAGAGGTCTATGTCAAGGAGGATTGAAACTGCCTGACATTGTGAGCTAAACAATCCATCTTATTGTCTGCCAGTCAGAATGACAGTAACATTATCAAAGTGTCACCTGTCTATCTGAACGAGAGCACCATAGTTGTGACCGCGAATACGGCTACAACCGTGATAGGAACCGCGACGATAATTGCAGCCGAAGGCTGATGCCCGGTACAATGAGAGTATAAGCCAGCAAACGCAACACTGGCAGATGACCGCAGTCAGCCGGCCGCAGCGTCGGATAGAAAGTAGAACAACAGGGCATGACGGAACTATTTCAGCTTCAGCACCATCCCGTATTTGAGAAGGGGGTATTCCAGAAGCATCCTGCACTGTTCGACCGCTTCGCTCACTACACCTCCGACAACATGAAAGAAAAGTTCCGCAAAGCCTGGGAGACCCTCCCCTCATATGAGAGCGTGATTACCTGGCCGGCAGTCACCGGTCCCGGCTTCTGCGGTGGTACCCATCCCGGGGCCGATAACGTTTTCATCGAGGTCATGCTGGGCTCAAACAATTTCGTCTACGATAGTGACTGCCTTTATGTCAACCCATCCCGAAAGGTCTTCGCCATCTCCGACCCTCCCGGGATAACCGACTCCTCGCGAAGGCTGTTCACCAAACTGGACCGTCACCTGCAACAGGGTAGCGTGAATGACCTCGAAGCGATACTCAACGACCTCAACCGAAAGACCCTGGGAGATGACGGGGCTACGCTGAGCCTGATTGCTTTCCCCGAAACCGGACAGAAGAGTGACCGCCAGGCAATCGCCTTCGTTGCCGGAGACAGCTACCTGTTCCACGGAAACCTGTCCCATAGAGGGATGGTGCCAATCGAGGGTATCCCGGACTTTGTAGGGACGCCGAACACCTACCTGAAACCGATAGCCATT
>DAOUVG010000276.1 GCA_030667735.1 Dehalococcoidales bacterium | reverse complement strand
GCAGATTCAGATGGTGACCTTGGATCCCCTGCCGATCAAGCCTGCACACGTGGCTATGCTCATGACCGCGATCCTAAGCAGTATAGTAGAATCAGGCACCGACCAGACCATAGGTGGACAGATCCAGTGCGCCGTTATCGACAAGGATGGAGTCACGTTGCCTAAGATCTCCTACTCGACTGCCCCGGACCAGCCGACCCCAGAGTGGACCAAGGTTACAGCCACACAAGACGAATTGGTGACTGTGACGGGTGTCTTCGACACATTTCACCTGTACAGTCTCGCTGAGTAGAGGCCGCCGCGGATACTTTGGTCCCTAGTCCAGGAACCCGATACGGTCGGACGGTCTTCCCCTCATCTCCACCTCTACCCCGGCCTCACGGAACAGCTCTCGGAAGGCGTCATCACTGTACTCCCCGAAGCTGACGAACCGCCTTATCCGGATGTTGACCAGCATCTTGGCGCAGAGTATGCAAGGGGTATGTGTGCAGTAGATGGTGCACCCCTCCAGGCTGACGCCGTGAAGCGCCGCCTGGATGATGACGTTCTGCTCGGCGTGAATGGCGCGGCAAATCTCGTGCCTCTCCCCGGAAGGAATGCCCTGCTCATCCCGCAGGCAGCCCAGCTCCAGGCAGTCCTTGAGGCCGGCGGCGGCACCATTGTAGCCGGTGGTCAGGATATGCTTGTCCCGGACGGCGATGGCCCCCATATGGTGCCGGAGACAGGTGGAACGCTCCGCCACCACCGAGGCTATCTTCAGGAAATAGTCGTCTATGCTCAGTCGCTCCAACTCAGACCCCCACAACGGATATGATGTGCTCTGCTTGCCGGGCAAGGTCGTCCAGACCGGACTCGTTGCTAACCAGGAAGTCCGCGACTGCGATGGGCCCGCCCTTGTTGAGTTTCTCTATCTCGGCGCGGTCCCGACCGGCCGCCTCTTCCGGGGTCAACGGCCTCTCACGTCTCCTGCTCAGTCGAGCGTACCGGGTAGCCGGTGACGCCCAGACCGTCACCAGGCACATATCTTCGCCAAAGTGGTCCTTGAGGTGAATATACTCCTCCCAGGAGTAGAGGCCGTCAATGACCACATCCGACGTCTTCAATGCGGTTTCAATCCGGGGCAGGTTCAGCCTGGCATAGGCCGCCATCCCGTGCTCCTTGCGCAGCAGCTCCCGGACGGAGCGTTCGTTGGCCTCGTTCAGCACCAGCCCTCGCTTCCTGACCTCATCATCGGTAACGTCGCCGAACCTTATCCTGACGAATCCCCTTCGCTCAAACATGCGGGCTACCTCTGACTTACCCGCTCCGGCCATACCTACGACAGAAACAATCTTCATACGTTACCATTATAGGAGACCCGCACAACAGAAGGCAAAAGCCGGCAGCAGGCCACCGACTTCAATCCAGGGTGGCCCGACCCCTTGGCACAGATTCCGGGACAGTATCGATTACAGGTGCAACATCCCACACCCCGCTCCGCTGCTGATGTCGGTACTCGCGGTACAGCCACGCGGCAGACACGATGCTGCCGAATCCGTCTGATATCGGTATCGACAACCAGACGCCGTTAATACCGATGTACCCCGGCAGCAGCAGCAAGGCCGGAATGAAGAAGAGAAGCTGACGTGCCAGCGACATCACCAGCGCCGTTTTCCCTTTTGACAGTCCCTGGAAGGTAGTGATGAATACGATGGCCGGCCCGACCAGGACCAGACTGGACATGAAGAGACGCATACCGGGCACGGCAATCCTCAGCAGTTCCGGGTCCTTGCTGAAGAAGCCGATGAACTGCGGGGCAAATACTTCGATGATGACGGTGGCGGCAGCGAGAAGCACGACCAGCCACAGTGTCGCCAGTCGCACTGCACTCCAGAGTCGGCGACAGAGGCGGGCGCCGAAGCAGTAACCGACAATCGGCAGCAATCCGTGCCCCACGCCGATGATGGGCATGAAAGCAAGGTCCGATATCCTTATCGCTATCCCCAGTGCTGCCAGTGCCATCGAGCCGAACCCGGCGACAATCCGGTTGAAGAGAGTGAAGGTAATAGTCTCGGTAAGCTCCATCATCATTGACGGCAATCCCACCCGGTATATCTGCGCTATAATGGTAAAATCCGGCTTGAGATGGTGCAGCTTGAGGCGATAGACGGAGCGGTTGCCCACCAGATAGTAGAAGCTAAGCGCGGCACCGACCCCCCCTGCAATCGTCGTCGCCACTGCCGCCCCACCAACACCCATCTCCGGGAACGGGCCCCAGCCAAAGATGAAGAACGGGTCCAGTATCACATTGACGATGGCGCCGGTGATTGTGAATATCATCGGCTTGACAGCGTCACCGGAAGCCTGGAAGACGTTGCGACTTGTCAGGCGGAAGAGCATGAACGGGGCACCCCATCCAAAGAACCATAGGTACTCGGTGGCCATGTCCAGGATGTCCGGCGTGGCCCCGCAGATGCTGGCTATGTTCCGGGAGAAAAACGCGGTCGCCATGAGCAGGAGGGCGCCAAGCAGGATGGTGAGCGGGAATATCTGCCCGGCGACGCGGTTTGTCGCCTCGACGTTCTTTTCGCCGAAGCGCCGCGAAGCAAGAGCGTTGGCCCCGACACCGGTCCCGACCCCAAAGGCGATAATCGCGATGAAGAAGGGAAAGGTAACCGTCACCGCTGCTATCGCCCCCGTCCCCAGCTTGGCCACCCAGAAAGTGTCGGCAAGATGGTAGAGGGAGATGGTAATCATGGAGGCCATACTGGGCAGGCTCAGGCGCAGCAGCAGCTTGCTTAGCCGCTCCGTGCCGAGACGCTCGGTTTTATGTTCTAGTCCGCCAGGCTTCTCTGCTCCCATCGTTCTTCCAGCCAAACATATTAGTCGGGCGACTTGGCGTGTCGCCCGACAGTAGATACAGTCAATCGTACCAGCTTTGGG
>DAOUVG010000272.1 GCA_030667735.1 Dehalococcoidales bacterium | reverse complement strand
GTAGTGGGCCTGGAAAACCCGCTCCTCTTCCTCGGGCGGGATGCCGCCGCAGGTATCGCTTATTTGAGTGACCAGGTTTGCCCCATCGTCCTGCCAGACACTGACCTTGATGCCTCCTTCTTCAGGGCTGAATTTACTTGCGTTGGCTATCAAGGTGAGAAAAATTTGCTCCAGGTGTCCGGGGTCAGCCCTGACCAGAGGCAACGAATCAGGCAGGTCTAGCGTAAACGATTGCCTGCGGCTTTGAATCCTGGGATGAATTCGTTCCTCTACGTTGTGGATGACCTCGGTGATATCAACAGGTTCCGGGTTGAACTTGAAGTTCTGCATCTGTTGCCTGGGCATGTCGGTAAGTGAAGTTACTCTCTCGTTCATCCGGTGGGCGTTACGGATGATAGACTGGAGCAGTCTCCACTGTACACTGCCCTCGGCCACGTGGAGTTCGTCGGTTATCAGCTCTGCAGAGGCGATGATGGCGGTCAGGGAGGTCTTGAGTTCATGGGTAATCGCCGCCACGAAGTCTACATGCTCGCTATCCTGTTTGCTTACGTTGTCTGCCGGCGACTGCATTGCGTGTCCTCTTGCCAGGTATCGGCGGTGGCCCGCAGCAGACCCGAGAACCAGGTCCCGGTGGGCACTACTTGTCCATGTTCCTGGCGATACTCCTCAGGATAGCGAGAATCCCAATGACGGCGCGCTGTATCTCCGGTGGTTCCTGACTCAGGACCCTGGCCACGTATGGGTCCAGCTTTCCACTGGCATAGATGGGGACTCGCTCCGCCGTTGCGGAAGCCGGGGTGGAGAGGTATCCAGCCAGGGTGAAGAGTTCGTTTTCCTCAAAGCCCAGGGGAGCCGCTATCTTCCGGAGGATGTGAGCCGAGGGAAACCGTTCTCCCCTCTCGATGCGACCCAGGTGTGAGGCTGATACCTTTGCCTTGCTGGCCAGCTCCTGTAAGGTTAAGGGCAGACTGATCCTCTGTTGTTTGAGTATTCCCCCGACATGGTTGGTGACATCGTTGTCCATGAGAGTATTCTAGTTGGACAACTGGCAGTTGTCAAGGAATATGGCGTAAAGTGCCAGGTATCAGGCTCCGCCGCGCTTTCCTGCTCTCGTTTAGACAGAAATATGACACAACAAGGCGAGGTGTTGTGGTCACTGCTCAACGACCCATCCTGCAGGGAGGGGAAGTTTTCTTCTTGTGTGGGAAGCAAGCTTTGCCTGCTTCCCACACATATAAATATCTGCACAGGCCCTCTCCGGTGGCAACCAGCATCAGATGTGCTGGAGTGTCACCAATGTCCTTGCACCCGCGCAATACCTCCTTGACGCCAAACGGCGCCGGTAATACAATGACATTGTCGGGTACCATGATTAAAAAGTACGATGTCATCATTGTGGGTGGTGGTCCGGCGGGGCTCTTCGCCGCCCTGGAGGTAGTGAAGACTTCCGACCTGAGCGTGCTGCTGGTTGAGAAGGGGCGGGACATTGACAGCCGCCAGTGCCCGGCGCGTGACCGGAATATCCCCTGCGCAGCGTGTGCGCCCTGTAATCTTGTCTGTGGTCTTGGTGGGGCCGGGGCGTTCAGCGATGGTAAACTGACCCTCTCACCCGAAGTAGGTGGCCGGCTGGTCGACTACATTGGTAAGGACATGACGGCTGACCTCATTGAGTATGTCGACGGTGTCTATCTCAGCTTCGGTGCTTCGGACAGGCTTTTCGGTGTGGGAGATGAGGTTGACGGGCTGGTCCGTAGTGCATCGCTGGTGGAACTGCGCCTGACGCCGATGCCCCTGCGCCATCTTGGCACAGAACACTGCCGGTTTGTGCTTAAGGCAATGCGGGACCACCTGGAACCACGTCTGGACATCCTGCTTGGTACCGTGGCAGAGACAGTGGTCACCGATGATGGTCGGGTAAGCGGGATAACCACCGAGGCCGGCGACCGGTTCGAGTGTGATTACCTGATACTGACACCGGGCAGAGAGGGTGCCGACTGGCTGTCCCGGGAAGCGCAGCGACTCGGCCTGACCATGTACAGTAATCCCGTTGACGTCGGTGTCAGGGTGGAGGTGCCGGTGGCAGTTATGGAGGAATTCTGTGACGTCCTTTACGAAGGAAAGCTGGAGTTCCTGTCGCCCAGTTTCGATGACCGTATCAGAACGTTCTGCATGTGTCCTGCCGGAGAGGTTATCGTGGAGTCCACCGGGGGAGCGGACCCCGTAATCACGGTAAACGGGCACAGCTATGCCGATAGTAAGAGTGACAACACGAATTTCGCCCTCCTGACGAGTACTACCTTCACCGAGCCGTTTCGGGAGCCGATTGCCTACGGGAAGTACCTCGCCAGACTGGCCAATATCCTCAGTGGCGGGGTGCTGGTACAGCGCTTCGGTGACCTGATGCAGGGCCAGCGCTCCACACCGGCACGTATTGAGCGTGGCCTGGTACGCCCTACCCTGGTGAGTGCCACTCCTGGCGACCTCAGTTTTGTGATGCCCTACCGTCATCTTGCCGGAATTGTGGAGATGCTCAGGGCGATGGACAAGCTCATCCCCGGCGTGGCTTCGTATCATACCCTGCTCTATGGCGTTGAGGTCAAGTTCTACTCCGGGCGTCTTCAGCTTACCCCCGGCATGGAGACGGAAGTGGGCAACATGTTCGCCGCCGGTGATGGTGCTGGAGTCAGCCGTGGCCTGATTCAGGCGTCGGTGTCTGGAGTGGTTGCCGCCCGGGAGATACTGAGTCGGCGGCGCTGATGTCATTATAAGGAGTACAGGCCCTCCGCTTACGCCAGCATCGCGCGATTTGACACTTCCACCGAGTTTGCCGCGCTTCGCTCACAATGACTGATAGTCCGTATCTTGGAATGACAGGGTTCGGTTCAGGATGACTAACCTTGACGCCATTGCGAGGAGCGTATCGACGTGGCGTCGGCCTCAGCGACAGGCCACTGTCTTCAGTGGCGCGCAATCTCGGCACAATTGGGTAACCCTATCCCCGT
>DAOUVG010000135.1 GCA_030667735.1 Dehalococcoidales bacterium | reverse complement strand
CTTGTAGGCAGGGTTTGTTTGCACCTTAAAGGCTGGTGTTTGCATGGGCTATGGTTGGGAAGGAGACTGTGACCACAGTCTTGTATTGACAGAAGGACGAATCAAGGGGGAGCACCCCCTTGCACCCCCGTCCCAAAGGGGGCGCCCCTCAGAAGGGGTAAAACCCCTCTGGACTCCCCTTTTTCATTACCCTGCCAGACTCTATCCAGGATACGTGTTTGCCCCCTGGATTCCGGCCTGCGCTGGAACGACATCAACATCCATCATACGTAAAGATATATACGAGACACTACACTAGTTCCGGTTCCGCCCGCCGTCGACGTTCAGCGTCTGGCCGGTGATGTTCTTCCCTTCGTTGGAAACCAGGAACAGGACCGCCTCGGCGATGTCCTCTGCCGTCTGCTCTCTCCCCAGCGGAGTCGGCGGGGCAAGCTCAGGGAACTTTCCCTCGTTCAGGGCATCGAACCACTCTCGCGGCGTCATGCCCTTGTACTCCGGCCTGGTCTCGACCATCCTCTGCGCGCTTCTCTTCCAGACGTCGGTATAGACATACCCCGGACAGACACAGTTTACATTGACGTCGTAAGGGCCGAGTTCTTCCGCCAGCGAGTGAGTGAACCGGAGCAAGCCGGCCTTCATGGTGGCATAGGACACCGGTGATGAGTGTGAGGTGTAAGTGTCCCGCCCGGATACCGACGATATGTTCACGATTTTACCGCTCCTCTGCTTCATGAAATGGGGAGCAATCGCACGGCACATCAGCACGGGTGCTCTGAGGTTCTGCTCGTACATCCCGTCCCACTCCGCCACGACACTGCCCAGAGAACCACTCTCGGGCTCCTTCGGGACCGGCGGGCCGCCTCCGACATTGTTCACCAGGATGTCTATCCTGCCGAAGGCAGCGACAGTGCTATTGATGACATGCTCAATCACGTCTACCCTGGTGATATCGCCGGGTAGCGCCAGAGCACGCCTGTCCATGCCCTTAATCTCGGCCACGACGGCGGCCGTCGTTTCCTCCTGGTAGGAGTTGACGGCAAGGTCCGCTCCTTCCCTGGCAAAACAGAGGGTGATGGCCCGGCCGATTCCCCGTCCTGCCGCGGTAACCACGGCTACCTTACCTTCCAGTTTCATCGCTGCCTCCTGTTGTCCTCCAGTGTTTGGCCACCCGACAGGGGGCGCCCCAGAAGCCCATTATTGCTCAGCCAGTCCAGACCCTTCCTGGTATCACTGGCCACTCTGGCCTTATCGCTGCGTTTCAGCCGGTATTTAAACAGCCAGTAGGTGAACTCCTTCATCTCAAGAATGCTGGTAGACCTGCGGTGAGGATAGCCCCATTCCTTACGGAAGTCCCTCAGCAAAACGGCCTTCTCCTGCCGGTAGATACGCTGGTAGACCTCATCGGACGGGTCCTGCTCTCTGGCGAAGCCGGACACCCACCTCTCCTTGCGGACTTCGTCACGCACTGCCCGGAACAACGCTTCCTCCACGGTGATGCCGTAGAAGTAATTCAGGTACTGGTGATAACGGCCACTGCCGACAATCTCCTTGAACTGCTCCGTGGTTATATCAGAGGGAAACTCACCGTGAAAGAGAAAGGCCACCTTCTCGTCCTCAGGCAGGAGGCCGTCTACCGCAATACACAGGCGTTCCGCAACCACCATCCAGTCGAGCGCTTCCCCGGCAATAACGTAACGGTAGAAGTGCCCATCATGCGTTTCTTCGGCAATATCCCACATGGCGATAGCTTCCAGCAGAGCGACATGCCAGTCCCTCCCACCGGTAATAGCCTCCTCCAGGTGCCGGATGGCCGCGTTTTCTGCCGTCAGTTGAGTTGATAATTGCTCGCTATCCAGGCTAGTCACTTCGTGTCCTCGCCTACCTCTGCCCGCAGCTTATCGTAATACTGCAAGCTGCCCGTGGTTACCAGCTCGGTGACCTTCTTTGTGATGGCCTCACCGACTCCGGGGATTTCCCTCAATCTACCTTCGGCAACAAGCTGCTCCACGGCGACTGTCTGGCCTTCAATGGAATCGGCTGCTTTGCGATAGGCCCGTATCTTGAACCAGTTCTCCTCCTGCTTCTCCAGCAGGTCGGCAATCTCCCGGAACACCCCGGCTATTTCAGTGTTGTTCATTGGCAACATCATATGATGGTTAATCTCAGGAAGGATTGTCGACCAACCCCCGTGCGGCCCAGACACCCCTGCCAGAGGGGGTGCTCCTCAGAAGGGGCCTTGCCCCCTGGACTCCCCTTTTTCAATATTAGTACCTTGTTGTCACTACCTCTTATTGACCCGCAGGTACTGTCATCCCTGAACCAATTTTCCTACCCTCACTTTCCACAGCAGTGCTTGTATTTCTTACCGCTGCCGCAGGGGCAGGGGTCGTTGCGCCCTATCTTCTTACCGGCCACCTTCACCTTCTGTGGCTGCCTGGGGCCATCATCGCCCCGGCTGGCAATCATTTTCGCCATCTCTCTTGGCACCTGTCTCTGCGCTGGTTCCCTGGCAAGCCCGACATGGAAGATAGAGTGGATGACATCATGCCGGATACTGTCCAGCAGGGCCTGGAACTGGGTGGCGCCCTCCCGCTTGTAGGCCACCAGCGGGTCACGCTGGGCATACGCCTGAAGCCCTATCCCCTGGCGCATGTAGTCCATCTCGGTCAGGTGCTCCACCCAGAGGCTATCGATGATACGCAGCATCAGCAGACGCTCCAGCATCCTCATGTTGTCCGCACTCTGTTCCTGCTCCCGCTGCTCGTAGACAGCCTCCCCGACCTCGATGAGCTTATCCTCAATCTGCCTGGGCTTCAACTCGGTGAGCTCATCGGCACGGAGAGTCGGGGGTAACGGCATAACCGTGGTGACCTCGGCAAGCAGGCCGGCCATGTCCTCTTCCGTGTTCTCATTCCGCGTATAGTTGCCCACGATCCCCCGTATCTCCTGAGCCACCATATCCTGGATGTTTGCCTTGAGGTCGGCACCGCTGATAATCTTGCTGCGCTCACTGTAGATGAGTTCGCGCTGGGCGTTGATTACATCGTCATAGTCGACCAGGTGTTTCCGGATGTCAAAGTTGTAGCCCTCCACGTTAACCTGGGCACTCTCGATGGAACGGTTCACCAGCCGGTTCTCAATGGGGGTATCTTCGCCAATACCGGCCCACTCCATAACGCCCTTCACGCGGTCGCCGCCAAAACGCTTCATCACGTCATCTTCCAGGGACACGTAGAAGCGGGAGCTTCCGGGGTCGCCCTGTCGCCCCGCTCTACCCCGGAGCTGGTTGTCGATACGCCTTGCCTCATGGCGCTCGGTGCCCACTATGTGGAGTCCGCCCAGGTTGACTACATCGTCATGTTCCTGCTGCCATTCCTTCCCATCCCGGTCTTCGGGATTGCCGCCGAGGACGATATCAACACCGCGCCCCGCCATGTTGGTGGCAACGGTCACGGCACCCAGCCGGCCCGCTTGAGCAATGATACCGGCTTCCTTCTCGTGCAATTTGGCATTAAGTACCTGGTGCCGGACCCCTCTCCTCGTCAGCCGCGCACCCAGGTCTTCCGATTTCTCGATGGAGACCGTGCCGATGAGCACCGGCCTCTTCTCGTTATGAAACTGCTCAACCTCCCGCACAACTGCGTTGAATTTGGCGTTTTCGTCCTTGTATATCTGGTCAGTGGAATCTTCCCGAATCATCGGCTCGTTGGTGGGGATAACCATCACCTCAAGCTTGTATATCTTGTGGAACTCTTCTGCCTCGGTAATCGCCGTACCTGTCATTCCGGCCAGCTTTTCGTACATACGGAAGTAGTTCTGGAAGGTGATGGTAGCATAGGTCATGCTCTCCCGCTGTACCTTCACCCGCTCTTTGGCCTCAATCGCCTGGTGCAGTCCCCCCGAAAAACGACGGCCAACCATCAGACGTCCGGTGAACTCGTCGACAATGACCACCTGGCTGTCCCGTACCACGTATTCGACATCCCGATGGTAGAGCAGTTGTGCCTTGAGTGCGTTGTCCATATAGCGTGTCAGGGATGCATTCGCCGGGTCGTAGAGACTGGGCGACTTCAGGACGCCATCGCGGGACAGCGCTGTCTCGACGACATTGATGCCATCGTCAGTCAGGCTAACCGCACGCCGCTTCTCATCTACGGTAAAGTGCTCGTCCTGGCGCAATCGGGGAACAAGCCGGGCAAAGACCTGGTATTTCTGTTCCGCCTCTTCGGCCGGACCGCTGATAATCAAAGGAGTACGGGCTTCATCAATGAGGATGTTGTCCACCTCGTCAACAATGGCATAGTGCAGCGGGCGCTGCACACACCGCTCCAGTTCGACAACCATGTTGTCGCGCAGGTAGTCAAACCCGAACTCGTTGTTGGTGCCGTAGGTAATATCGGCCCGGTACGCCTCCCGGCGCGAGACCGGACGCATGAAACTCCAGGTTTTGTCATCTGCTTCGAAGGTGGGGTCATAGAGAAACGAGGACTCGTGCTGGAGGCTGGCGACACTGACACCCAGGGCATGGTATATCTGTCCCATCCAGCGGGATTGCCACTTGCAAAGGTAGTCGTTCACGGTAACCAGGTGACATCCCCGGCCGGTCAGAGCGTTGAGATAGAGCGGCAGCGTGGCCATAAGGGTCTTACCCTCGCCGGTTTTCATCTCGGTAATCTTACCCTGGTGCAGAACAATACCGCCCATAAGCTGGACATCGAAATGGCGCTGTCCCAGAGTCCGTTTGGCTGCTTCCCGCACGGCGGCAAAGGCCTCAGGCAACAGCTCATCCAGCGTGCTCCCCGCCTGATACCGTCCCTTGAACTCGTCCGTCCTGGCATGAAGCGCCTCATCATTGAGTTGCTCGAACTCCGGTTCAAGCTCGTTTATCTTCGCCACCAGTGGCTGAAGGCGTTTCAGTTCCTTCTCGTTGGAATCAAGCAGTGCACTGAACCATTTAGGCATCGTCAGCCCCTCTCACCAGTTCTCTGGCTTCATTT
>DAOUVG010000049.1 GCA_030667735.1 Dehalococcoidales bacterium | reverse complement strand
TGATAACCTCGCCGCTCCTGGTGGTCATCGGTCGGGCGTCTTTCATGGCATGGTAGGCGCGGTGTACCAGGTTGTTGCCGTCGAAAAGTACCAGGCGTGGTTTGTCCATGCCCCAATTATAGCAGAGTGGGGGGAGGGGCAGAAGGACGACTATGTTCCATAAGAGTGTTTTGACTCCAACTATTGGAAATGCTAGCCTAGTATGGTAACCCACGGGCAGGAACCCCGAAAAATCTCTTCAGGAGGAATAGAGCTTATGGAACTGGAGTGCTTGAAATACGACAAGAAGGACGGCGTGGCGACAATCACGCTGAACCGTCCGGAGAAACGGAACCCCCTGAGCCCGCAGGTCTTCAAAGAGATGGCAGTCTGCCTTGATACCGCCAGCGATGACGCGGAGGTCGCTGCCCTCATTATCACCGGTGGGGAGAAGGTGTTCTGTGCCGGCATGGATATTGCCGAGATGATGGAGTTCGCCCCCGAGGATACCTATCCCTTCTGGAACTCCGGCTACAACGTTACCTTCGAGAAGATATACAACTTCCGCGTGCCGACAATCGCCGCTGTCAGCGGCTACGTGCTGGCCGGTGGCTTCGACCTCGCCGTCTGCTGTGATTTCCGGATAGCTTCGGAGACAGCCCGGTTCGCGCAGCTTGAGGTGAACGTGGGCCTTTCGCCGGGTATCGACCGACTGTGGCGATTGGTCGGGCTGAGCCGGGCCAAGTACCTGGGTCTGACCTGCGACATGATTGACGTCCAGGAGGCCTACCGTATCGGCCTGGTTGATAAGGTGGTCAAGGTCGAAGAGTTGATGAGTGAAACCGAGGCTCTGGCGGCCAAGTTCGTCGGTAAGCCGAGAGAGGCGCTGGAGCAGGCGAAGCAGTCCTACGTCAACGTGGTCAACATGGACCACAAGGCAGCCATCACCTGGGAGACACTGCTGCTGTGTCGCCTGTTCGATACCGAGGAGCGCAAGCAGATAATGAAACGCTTTCTCAAGAAGTAGGACGTGAGGAACAAGAGATAGATGCGTGATTCACCTGGTGCGGAGACCAAGCGCGTCACCATGTTTGCCGGTAAGGGCGGTGTCGGCAAGACCACCTGTGCGGGGGCCACTGCCCTGCATCATGCCTCCCGTGATGGAGACACGCTGGCAATATCCACCGACCCCACTCCTTCGCTGTCGCACATCTTCGAGTTGAAGGACAGGCCGAAACCGGCCAGAGTACTGGAAGGGCTTTACGTGGCCGAGCTTGGCCGGAGCGAGGTTAAGGACATGTGGGACCGGAAGTTCGGCCGTGAGGTCTACGGGGTCTTTTCCTCGTTCGTTTCCGTGAGCTATGAGGAGTTCACCGAGTTTGTCACGTCCATCCTGCCCGGTCTGCACGACGAGTTCATGGTCGACTACATCAAGGAGCTCAGCCAGGGAGGAAGGTACCGGCAGATTGTCTGGGACACGGCGCCGATGGGGCAGACCCTGGGCCTGCTGCAGACGCCGGCCATGCTCCGGGAGCACCTGAGACCGGCCCCCCGGATTTACTCCCGCCTGAAGCTGGGCAGGGAAACACGCAAACCCGTTCTGGACATAATCAAGGAGTGGGAGGGCCTGTCCGCCGCGGACATGGACTTCCTCCGCAAGGATGTAAGGTTTGTCATTATCACCATACCTGAGGCGCTGGCCGTGGAGCAACTCGATGGCATCTTTGCGGAGCTGGACAGATACGGATTCCGCGCCGGGCAGCTTATCATCAATAACGTCATCAAAGAAGTGGGGGACTCAGACTTTCTGAAGGCCAGGGCGGAGCAGCAGCAGGGCTATATCGAGTCGCTCTATCGCAGTTACTCCGGCATCGGTATCGTGGAGATACCGCTTTTCCCTCACGAGATAAAGGGAGTCGAGCGTCTGCGGAAGGTTGAGGCAAGCCTGTTCGGTCAGTCAGGTGGGTAACGCTCTCCAGACCGGATGTCCACCAGGGCGGGGCGCAGACCCAGCTTCTCCACCGCTGACATCACTGGTCTCATCATCCTGGTGTTGCTGTAGAAAAGGTGACTGCGGCAGTGGCAGTCGCTGGACCCGAAGCCGGGTACTGATTCAAACCGTTCACTAAGGGCGTTGACGATGGCGCATTCCGTTCTTTCATCCGTCTCACAGGTGATAATTTCTTCAATACGGGCCTTCTGAAGCAGATAATCAATGTGCCAGTGGAGCTTCTTCTCAGCGCGAAGGTGGCGGCCCAGTCTCTGCTTCAGTCCGCCCAGTGCCGAGCCGACGTAAGCATAGTGGCCGCAGGGAAAGAGGACGGGACCGAGTTTTCCCACAGTTATCGTCGTTTCCTCGGGGAGCCTGATGAGGAGGATATAGCTGCCCTTCGCGTTGTCAGCGGCTCTGCGGGAGCACATGCTATTCTTCGTTCTTACCCGCGCCGTCGATCTTCTCCACCTCGATGGTGCACTCGGTAACCAGGGCGGCAAAGGCACCCAGGGCCGCCAGAAGCGGAGCCGCCATGATGGTTATCGCTGCTGCCGGAGCGCCGATTGATAGCGGAATCTCCATGATAGTGCGTTCCTCATGCACGATGCGCACCTTTCTGATGTTGCCCTCGCGGATGAGCTGTTTGACCTTGTCGATTACCTGGTTTCCTTTTACCTTAATCCTCTCAGTAGTCATCGTGGTTACCTCCTAACACAGTCAAACACTATTGTAAGTTATCTGTGAGCGTTGTTCCAGCCGGTGCATTTGGTATCGCCCCTTTCTCCTCTGGAGAAAGGGGTTAGGGGAATCAGGCATTGCCCTATGAGGAGGTGGCCAGTACCATAGCTAACTGCACAGGCATTCTCCGGTGGCAATCGGTATTGGCTGTACTGGAGTGTCACCAGTGTACCGGAAGAGTACAGCATTATGGAAAGAACGAGCATTCGTGCTATACTGTACGGGTGCCCCGGCGAAAGGGAGGAGTGGTGTGAAAGGGAAACACCTGCTGTCCATATCCGATATCAGTGATGAGGACATAGCCTCCTTCATGGCCGGAGCTGTGGAGCTAAAAACCCGGGGTCGGTCTTCCTCACTTAACGGGAAGATACTGGCCCTGCTTTTTGAGAAGCCGTCGTTGCGCACCAGGGTCAGCTACGAGGTGGGGATGAGGCAACTGGGGGGTGAGGTAGTCTACCTCTCGCCGGCCGAGGTTGGTCTCGGGGAGCGGGAATCGACAGCCGACGTGGCCCGGGTTCTCGGGCGGTACGTTGATGCTATCTCGGCGCGTACCTTTGCCCACAAAACAGTTGAAGAACTGGCCTGTTATGCTGGCGTGCCAGTGATAAACGCGTTATCCGACCTGGAGCACCCCTGCCAGGCTCTGGCCGATCTGCTTACCGTCTACGAGAAGAAGGGTGGGCTGAAGGGCGTGACGCTTGCCTTTATCGGCGACGGCAACAATGTCGCCCACAGCCTGCTGCTGGCAACGGCACTGGCGGGGATGCATTTCAGGATTGCTTCTCCGGCAGGGCATGCCGTGCAGGAGGACATAATGCGTACGGCGCAGGAGTATGCTGACGCCACCGGTGCCAGTATCCTCTGCACCCGGGAACCGTCCGAGGCAGTGCGTGGAGCAGACGTGGTCTATACCGATGTCTGGACGAGCATGGGGCAGGAAGAGGAGTCGGAAGAGAGACGCCGGGCGTTTACAGGCTATCAGGTCAATGCTGGTCTGCTTGGTCTGGCCAGTAAAGATGCAATATTCATGCACGACCTGCCCGCCCACCGGGGGGAGGAAGTAACCGATGATGTTATGGATGGCCCGCAATCAGTAGTCTTCGACCAGGCGGAAAACCGGATGCACGCACAGAAAGCCCTGCTGGTAAAGTTGCTGGGTGCTACGTAGTCGCGGGTATCTGATATGTCTTCCAACCTCACGCCATTTTAGATAACCCGCCGGATATGTTATTTGCCTACAAAGTGGGAAAGATTAGAATATGAAAAAGTCGGCTGTTACGCAGATGGTCCTGGGAGCACTGATAGTGGCTTCCCTGGTGGGGTTTGTGATATGGGTGGAGCCTCACTTCTACCACGTTCTGATACCATCTGTGGAAGGCAGTGACATCGGCTATGGCATGTTCTTTAACCCCGGGAGGAATATATCTATGCGGACCTGGCAGACGGTCTATCTTGCACTGGGCATCTCAGTGATAGGCTGTGGTGTTGTCCAGTACCGAAAAGCAAGGCGGTTAAAGTGGCAGTAAGGAAGCCCATCGTAGCTATTGTCGGCCGGCAGAATGTCGGCAAATCCACCCTGCTCAACCGGCTGGCGGGCCGGCGGATAGCCATCGTTGAGGACCTGCCGGGGACGACGCGCGACCGCGTGGTGGCTGATATCACCTGGGATGACAACGTCTTCACCCTGGTGGATACCGGTGGTCTCGTGACAAACCCCGATACGTCTGTTGGTCAGGGCGTCAGGGAGCAGGTAGGACTGGCTGTTGCCGAAGCAGACGCCATTATCTTCCTGGTGGATGTCCGGGATGGAGTAACGCCCTCTGACCTGGAGGTAGCTGACCTGGTGCGGCGGGCCAGCAAACCGGTGGTGTTGGTGGCTAATAAGGCGGACAATGACCGGCTGGAGACCCACGCCGTAGAGTTCCACGAACTGGGACTGGGCGAACCGCTGGCGGTCAGCGCTCATCACGCCAGGGGTACCGCCGAGTTGCTGGACAGGCTCAGTGCCATTCTGCCGTCATTAGAGGCTGAGGTTGAACCGGACATCATGAAGGTAGCGATTGTCGGCAGGCCCAATGTCGGTAAGTCGATGCTGCTGAATGCTCTGCTCGGTAGCGAGCGTGCCATCGTTGATGATGCACCGGGGACAACGCGGGACGCTATCGACACGCTACTTGACTTCGAGGGAGAAGATGTGTTACTTATTGATACCGCCGGCATCCGCAGGCGGGGTCGTCTGGGAGTGGGAATAGAGCGGTACAGCGTCATGCGAGCGCTTCGGGCTATCGACCGATCCGACGTCGCCCTGCTGGTTATGGATGCTACCGAGTTGCCTGTGGCGCAGGACATGCATGTTGCTGGCTATGTGTTACAGGCGGTCAAGGGGATTATCCTGGTGGTTAATAAGTGGGACCTTATCGCCGATAAGAACAAGGCTGAATGGGATAGATACCTGAAAAGCCAGTTCAAGTTCATGGCCTATGCTCCTATACTCTATACGTCGGCCCAGTTTGGCCAGGGTGTGGGTGAGGTCCTGCCGCAGGCAAGGCAGGTATACCGGGAGAGGCTTAAACGGTTGACTACTTCCGAAGTGAATAGTGTCATCCAGGAGGCCGTGGCGGCACATATCCTGCCGCGGAAGGGTCGTAAGCAGTTGAATGTTCTCCATGTTACCCAGGCGGAAGTGGACCCGCCCACGTTTGTGTTTTTCGTCAATGATGCCAAGATTGTCCATTTTTCATATCGCCGCTACCTGGAGAACAAGCTGCGTCAGGCCTTTGGCTTTACTGGCACACCGTTGCGCCTGGTCTTCAGAACAAGGGGTGAGTCATGATAGTCTGGCAGTACATTGCCTGTCTGGCAGTTGGCTACCTCATGGGTTCGATACCGGTTGGCTACCTGGTAACCAAACGGAAGACGAAGGTTGACATCAGAGCGTATGGGAGCGGTAAGACCGGGACTACCAACGTATTACGGACGGCAGGCATAAAGGCGGCGGCGATAGTCATTACTGGCGACCTGGTCAAGGGAGTGCTGGCGGTGGTATTTGCCGGGTTGATTATGGGCAAGAGCTATCTGGCGGTAGGGGACTTCGGCTTCGGGCTGCCGCTGGGTCAGGTGCTGGCGGCCTTCGCAGCCGTACTGGGGCACAACTGGCCGGTCTTTCTCAAGTTCCGTGGAGGAAGGGGCGTTGCCACCTTTTTCGGTGGTATGGCAGCTTTCCTTCCGGTTGCCGCGCTATTTGGGGGGGAGATATTACTCATTAGTGCCGTCGTGACCAGGTTTGCCTCACTGGGTTCCATCGCCGGTGTGGTTGGCACCTATGCAATCGTCGTCCCGCTGACTGTTTTGAACGGCTGGCCACTGGAGTATCTGATATATTCCCTGGTCGGTGCTCTGGTCATTGTCATCATGCACCGGGGCAATATTTCCCGGCTTATCGCGGGTAAGGAACGCCGCCTGGGTGAGAAGGCCGAGGACCTGAAGCCATCCCCTTCTGAAGAGGCGGGGGTATAAACCTATGCCCCGGATTGCCGTCATCGGCACTACCGCCTGGGGAGCCACTCTCGGGACTATCTGGGCTGAGAACGGGCTTCATGTCAGTCTATGGGCACGTACCGAGGAGGAGGCGGTTAAGCTCAGTGGTGCGGAACCGAAGATTCCCCGGCTGGACGGCATCAAGTTCCCCTCTCGGTTATCTGTTACCGGCTCGTTGAAGCAGGCGCTGAGTGGTGCCGAGGCGGTTATCCTGGCGGTGCCGGCGCAGACCATACGTCACAATATCAGGCTGATTGCCGGGTACCTTGGTGAGTCGATGCTGGTGCTGAGTACTGCCAAAGGTCTGGAGATTGGCAGCAACAAGCGGATGACCGAGGTAATAGCCGAGGAGATATCCCCCGAGTTCCATCGTAACATCTGCGTACTGTCCGGCCCCAATCTCTCCAAGGAGATTCTGCGTGGCCTGCCCGCAGCTACAGTGGTGGCTGCTGAGAGCGAGGCTGTCTGCCGGACCGCCCAGAAGCTGCTGACGACGCCGAATCTGTGCGTGTACCACAATACCGACGTTATCGGTGTCGAGCTGGGGGGTGCCCTGAAGAATGTTATTGCCCTGGCTGCCGGTATTGCTGACGGCCTGGGTTACGGTGACAATGCCAAGGCCACCCTCATCACGCGGGGTCTGGCGGAGCTCACTGCTTTTGGAGTGGCCCTCGGAGCAAATCCCCTGACGTTTTCGGGGTTGGCTGGCCTTGGTGACCTCGTGGCGACCTGCGCCAGCCCGTTGAGCCGTAATCACTATGTCGGTGTGGAGTTGACCAGGGGTCACTCGCTGGAAGAGATAGCCGGCTCGATGACCGGTGTCGCCGAAGGGGTGAGTACCACGATTGCTGCCTGGGAACTGGCACGACAACTCGGGATGGAGATGCCGATAACCGAGGGGATGTACCGGGTGTTGTACCAGGGTGCCGACCCTCGGGAGGAGGCACTGGCCCTGATGGGCGCTCAGGCCAGGCACGAGCTTGCCGGTCGCAGGTGGAAGCTCTTCTCTCTCTTCCGGCACAAGACAGGCAGCCGGTCCGCGTAATCAGTGTTTCCGCCGTTTTTTCTTGCCGGGGTCGAGACTGTCCGCCAGTTCCTCGAAGAGCCGCCGCTGCTCCTTGTTCAGTGACTCGGGAGTAACCAGGGACACCCTGACCAGTTGGTCGCCGTGCCCCCTGCCGTTGAGGTGAGGCACACCCTTGTTCTTGAGCCTGAAGACGGTATCCGTCTGGCAGCCGGCGGGAATCTTCAGCTTACTGTTATCATCCAGAGTGGGCACCTCAACCTCCGTTCCCAGCGCGGCCTGAGCGAAGTTGAGCGGTAACTCGTAGAAGATGTCGTTGCCATCCCGTTTGAAGTACTCGTGCTCGATGACCGATATCACCACGAACAGGTCGCCGGATGGACCGCCCCTGGTGCCTGCTTCACCTTCCCCGCGCAGACGAATCTGATTGCCGTTGTCAACTCCGGGTGGCACCTTGACCGATATCTTACGATGTTGCTTCTCGCGGCCGCTGCCTCTGCACGTAGGACAGGGTTCGGTGATGATTCTACCTTCACCGTGACAGCGTGGGCAGGTGGCGATATTGGTAAACCGGCCGAAGATGCTTGCCTGGACACGGCGCACCTCTCCGGCACCATCACAATTGGGACAACGGACCGGCTGTGTGCCCGGTTTGCTGCCGGTGCCCTGGCATTTGGAGCAGTTCTCCGTACGGGTAATGTCCAGCTCCTCTTCACTGCCGAAGGCAGCCTCCTCCAGGGTTAAGGAGAGGCTGGTCTGGAGGGAAGCCCCGTGTTGTGGTGCCTGGCGTGTGGACGTGGTAGTCCCGCCAAAGAAGGCGTCAAAGATGTCACCAAAACCGAAGTCGAACCCCTCAGAATCGCGACCGAAGAAGCTCGAACCACCACTATGTCCGAAGCGGTCATAGGTGGCACGCTTGCTGGTGTTGGAGAGTACTTCGTAGGCCTCGTTGGCCTCCTTGAACTTCTCTTCGGCACCATCTCCCCGGTTATGGTCCGGATGGTACTTGAAAGCAAGTTCCCGGAATGCTTTCCGTATGGCCTCGTCAGTGGCATTCCGGTCTATGCCCAGTACCTCATAGTAGTCACGTTTAGCTGGCATAAGGTAACCCTATCCCCTATTTCCCCTTCCCCTTATTCAGAAGGGGAAGGGGCTGTAAGCGGGGTCCTTACCTTCTACTATTTACCCAGTGCTTCTTTTCTTAAGATTTCTGCTCTGTCTGTCTTTTCCCAGGGGAGGTCGAGGTCATCCCGC
>DAOUVG010000053.1 GCA_030667735.1 Dehalococcoidales bacterium | reverse complement strand
CCAGCCGAAGTTCCAGGGAAGATAGGGCGGCTTGCTTCCGCAAGCCGTTTAGACGAGCCGGTTGAAAACGAGACCCACCGGCGTCTTGGGGTAGAAGTAGGTTGACTTCCGCGGCATTGTATCCCCGCTATCGGCAACGGCCTTGACAAGCTCGGGATTCACTGGTTCCAGGAAGAAAGTGAGCTGGTATTCCCCGTCCAGTACCCTGTTGATTGCCTCCTGGCGGTCCTGGCAGTAGGCGACCCTGGCCTCATCACCCGAGGGGTCTATTTCGAGTAGCTTCTCCAGTATTATGTGGTCGGTGATGGTGACGTCCAGTCTCTCGAACATCGGGGAATGAAAGGATGGCATCATCGCGCCGATGCCTGCGGAATCGCGCAGCCGGAGCAGCAGGACATCATTACCGGCAGCACCGAAACAGGCCAGCCTTACCTCGTTCGTTCCTGTAGTCAGTTCATCCACACGCTGCCAGACACCCTGTCCGGTGAATGGGAGATGCTCTATCTCGAAAAAGGCCTCCAGCTTGGCCGGCAGCCCATCAAGAAGTGGCTTCGTAATACCGCGGACAAGCCGGTGAGGTGCCAGGATAATGAGTCCGGGGTCGCTCAGGTCCACCAGTGTCATCATAACGAAGTCAAACGGTTCATCCCCGGGAGAGTCCTCCGTTCCGGAAGAGGTCGGTGAATAGGCCCGCCTTTCCCGCCGGTATGTGAGGGCGCTGGTATAGCGATGATGCCCATCCGCGATGTAGAGTGGCTGTTCCGCCAGACAATCGGATATGGAGCGGATGGTGCCAGGTTCAGTGATGGCCCAGACCTCATGACGCTCCCCGTCAAGTGTACCTGTACGTATCATTGGGGGACGGATTGCCTCACCCGCCAGTAATGCAGATATTTCCTGGCTGCTATCTTTATACATTGCCAGGACCGGACTTGTATTGGCTTGGAGTGTCCAGAGCAGGTCCAGTCGGTCGCGCCGGGGCCCGGCCAGGGTACCCTCGTGAGGGCGGACAACCATAGTGTCCCACTCTTCCAGCCGGACGAGGACAATTATCCCGCGACGATGGTACTCCCTTTCCCGGTACTGGAAGTAGTGGTCGTGAAGGTAGAGGGAGTGCGCCCCATCTATCTCGAGGATGCCCTGCCGGAGCCAGTCTTCGAGGACCACCGCGGAACGGGTGTACCGATTATCGCCGATATCGTTCTGGGGTAACTCCCGACCGTATTCAAGCCTGATGAAGTTATACTCGCTCCGGGTATAGAGTTCCTGCTGGAGCTGCGGGGAAATGACATCGTAGGGTGGGCAGATAACCCTGGAAAGGTCGCTGACTATCGACTGGTTGTAATGCAGACCGCGGAAAGGGCGAATCTCAGCCACTCTTTCTCCTACCAGCCCTTCATGCCGGGGATTCGTCTCAGGACTAGTTTACTGTATGCACATAGGTGGTGCAAGTGTCTGAACTGGTTCAGTGTAGAGAAGGACTTACCCGTCCCGGGATTCTACACCACTGATTGAAAGCGCCTTATACCGCGACGCAAAAAACAGTCTAGCTCGGCGTACCCGGTTCTAACGACTCCGGGCTACCGACAGATAGTCTGACTATGAATTCTGTTCCAGCACCAGCGGTACTACTCGCCTCTATCGTCCCGCCATGAGCTACGATTATCTCTTTGGCAATTGCGAGCCCGAGGCCGACACCAGTTCTTATACCACCAGCCTGGTAAATAGTACAATTCCTCTGTGCCTTGTCTTCAGGCACCCCTGAAGCCTGCTTGTGGGCATAGAAGCCGTGCAGCCGGAGAGACCCTGACGCCAGTCTACTGCACAGCACCAGTTCTGAAATGGTGCAGATAGGGATGGTTAAGGGTACACAATCGAGGCTGGGAAATTCCACGGCACTTCAGGCTTTCTTGAAATGCCTAGTAGCAAGAAGGGTGATTGCGCTGATTACTCCAAGTGAGACGACACCGATTAGTCCCCAGGCCCAGGCTGGTAAACCGCTTGAAACATGGGATGCCCGCTGGGAGCATCCCATGAGGGACAACAGTTCTTTATCTAATAAATAACTGTACAATAACGACTTGCAGTCAGTCATCCCGTGGGGTGAGCCTCCACGCCCCCAGTATCTCTCTGTGCCCCAATGCCCGCTCCAGTGCCGGCTGCATCTTCATATCGCGGAACTCACCAATGGCGAAGTCGAGGTACTCAGTCCTCTGTCTCCATCTCTTGTTGGGATATCTGTTTCATCACCTCTTGCATCATATTGGTACTGCACAAGTCACAGGATTCGCCTTCCGGCTTTTCCCTTGCCAGGGAAGGGGCGTTCAGAACGATATCGACTACACACGATAATCCGGAGCCATCAGACTGCCAGACAATGTGAACCCTCTTGCCTTCGGGGTCCAGATAGCTGTTCACTCCCGCGGGTCTTTCATCGCCCTCAAGCCACAATGGCATCACAAAAGGAGTGTCCCTCGTGCAACCCGTTCCGCTCACCGCGGAATACAGGTCACCGATTGTCCTCCCGGTATCGCCATCGAAGGTGAATCCTTTGAGAAGCTTCAAGGTGTTGTCTACGCTTCCAGACATGTCTTCCTCCTGTTCCGTCAGATGGCAGTGCGGCTAACTCTGTCTTTGACAAGCTACCCGCACCAATACCCACTCCGTCACACCAGAGCCGGTAGAGCATTTATGAGGCGAACTGCCTCAGCATGACGGCGAGCCTCAGGTTGGCCCAACCGCGGAGTATGAAGACTGCAAAGAGAACGTTGCGAAGACCCGTTGAGGGCCCGCGCTACTGCACCTAGGGCACTTCACCTCATCGTCACTATCATCCTGGCCACGCACGTGCTCAAACATGAAACCACAGTGTCTGCATTGATACTTGTTCGTTGGCATTCTCTTCTCCACAGCATTTCGTTTCAAGATAGCTTACTGCGCTGCCATGGCACCTGTATGTGACTTTTGTTGAATTGCTGCGGCGTTCCTGGACTTTGAACCCCCGTTACAGTCGTGACCTGGTCGATATACTATTACCCCCGGAACCCCAATGCCTGCCAGGGGGGCTGGCCTTCGCCCAAAATGGCATATGCAGTAGTGTTTCATCAGAGCTCGGAGGCCAGGGCAGTCCCCTCTTTCCACGGCTTCACCTGGTGGGCATAGACGGACGGTCCCTTTCTGAAGTGAGATGCCTCCTCAAGTGTCTCGACGAAGGGCATGTCCTTCGGATATAGCGTCTTGCCCCGCGGTCGCGGTCCAGCCTTGGAAACGTGACCCCACAGAGGGTGCCCAACGACTTCCTCTGCAATGGCGGCAGCCTCTATCAGCTTGTCCAGGTCAAGGCCCGTCTCTATGCCCATTTCTTCACACATGTATACGAAATCCTCAGTGGGTACGTGACCGGCGGCTCTGCCATTGCCGCAATAGGGGCAACCACCCAGTCCACCCAGAGACGTATCAAAATGAGTGACCCCGAACTTGAGAGCCTGATAGTAGCTGATATTGGTTACGCCTCTCTGGTTGTGAAGATGAAGGCCGAAGTCCGTGATTTCAGGCCACCTCTCCGCAACTGCGGACAGCATCTCTGTCAGCTGGTCGGGCATGCACGCACCCATATCATCTATGATTCTGCAAGTGTTCACCGTTAAGCCATGCTCATGCCAACGGTCCATCGCCTCCTTGAGAACTGCCAGTGACTGTTCCAGGGTGAAGTCTCCTTCAAAGTTGGAGCCGAAGGGATTGCCCAACATGATTGCACCTGACTTGACGCCGTCTTGTCTGGCACGCCGAATAGCGGTGTCACCCTCGAGAAGCAGTTGCTCCGGTGTCCTGTTGTAGTTGCGCATGGAGAATATTCTGCCCACCTCAACGTGGGTCACGTATTGCCTGGTCCTCACGTTGATCTTGGGGAAGTACCTGTCGGCTCGCTCAAAACCTCTCTGGTTGAATACAGCAGCCGTATAGGTAATACCGGGTTTGGGCACAAATCTCTCTGCAATTTCATCTACACATGCCATCTGGGGAGTCCATCTTGGACTGACGAAAGACCCAATCGAGATGACTTTCAGCCCGGTCTCTCCCAAAGCATCAAGGAGTCTCAGTTTCTCCGAAACAGGGATGTCTTTGCTCTCGATCTGCAACCCTTCCCGCATTGTGTCGTCCCTGATATCCACCGACTTCGGCAAGCCGTTCATGATGACCTCCTCCGTAATGCCGGGAAACCGCAATGCCCACGGAATCTCCTTGTGGCTGCAGCTTTATCTCGCGGAACTCATTAATGGTGAAGTCCAGGTGTTCCAGTGCTTCTGAACATCGACTCGGTTAACCGGCCCATCGCTCGGCTATGTCACCAGCCCATGGTAACTTGTAGAGCTTGCCCTTGTAGGCCATGACCATCAGCACAATCCAGAGCACAAACGCCAGGGCGGATAGGATACCTGTAAAGAAGACCCCCACGACAGGTATCAGGTTCAGTACAAAGGTGACAATGGTGAAGGCACCGAAGACTATGGTGGATTGCATAGCATGGAAACGCACGAACTTGTTCCCTTGCTCTATGAGAATAAACACAAAGCCACTCAGCCATCCCAACACGTAGCACAGTAGCCCGGCGGTGTTCTCATTCAGTCCCGTAGAAGTATTTGCCATGTTAAGCCACCTCCCATACGGAATAATGGCACAAGTATAGCTCAGCCATCAGTGCGCTGACAACACTGCACCCATCCCTGCCTCCCCTCAATCCCCCGCACCGAGCCACCCCATAGGCGAGGGCGAGCACGTGCCCCCCCAGGAGGTACAAGTACCCGGTCACCTGGGCGTGCGGAATGTCGTTGTGACATTGGTGAGGGGCTATGTAGTATGTAGTCAGGACTGGAGATATCTGTTGGGCCTGCCTGTCGGAATAGCATTGACTATCCGGGTCTACTCCTGCATCATCTTGTCGATTTCAGCTTGAACCTGGTCGAGATATGCCTGATACGTGGTCTTCTGGTAAGAAAGGATACGTTGGGACTCTTCGGTATCATACCAGTCGCACCAGCCTGGATGCTCCTGGAAGTGCGCCTCGTCAATGGGCACTCCCAGGAGGTCGAAGTAGTCTTTGACGTATGCCTTACCCGTGGTTCGCCAGGTATTCCCCCCCGCTATGTTGAAGACATGCCCTTTGGCCTTCTCCACCTGGACCGCGGCGCACAGCGCCGTCACCACGTCGTCACGATGCACAAACTCAATCCTCTGGTCAGCCATGAAAGGCCACACCTCGGGAGGTGACTGGATGGAGGGCACTGAAATACCAGAGATGCGTAGTATTGAAACGTTCGAGTAGCTTTCGAAGAGGAGTCTTTCTGCTGCGATTTTGCTCTCGGCGTAGATATCCAGCGCCTGCTGGGGCTGGTCTATGGTCACGGGTTGCTTTATGCCTGTTGTGTCACCGTAGGTGCTGACTGATGAACTGAATACAAAAGGCGCGTCGGTGTTAACCTTCTTCAATGCCTCCGCCAGACGAATGGTCCCCTCTACATTGACAGCGAAGGTAAGTTCACGACTCCGCTCACTGGCAGGGGGGAGGAGGGCGGCAAGGTGAATTACGGCACGGATATCCTGCACCGCGGCTTCCACGGAGTCAGGCCTGGTAAGGTCTCCCCGCAGGACATCGATTCCCTTCTCACCCTCCAGGTCAGAATAGTCCATGTTGGGGAGATCGAAGACCCGTACGGTGTGACCCTCGCTACGGAGTTGCTGCACAACGCACTTACCCACGCTGCCAGCGCCACCAGTGACAAGGACGGGCGCCATCATGTGATTGTTATTCCTTCCATGTTGGCTTGTTTGAAAAGCTTTTCGATATTGCCTCTAAACCGCGCAAGCGCCTCGGGAAAGCCGGAAAGGTCCTGTTTCTCCGCCAGGGACTGGAGATCTACGGCATCTTTTCTGCATGCGTTGGTGATTGGTATGGCAAGGTTGGTCTTCAGGAAGAACTTGGTTTTCAGTTCCTCTATTGCACTTATGACGCTCTGCAACACCTCTTTCCACTCCGGTTCCGCCGAGTCCAGACCTGCCAGAGTCAGTCTGCAGGCTTCAATGATGGCGTCCGCGTTTTCAATGCCTTTTGGAATCATCCGTTCCACCTTCACTTATTCTGTTCGTTCTTACCGAGTTACCGTTAGTCATCGTAGTTGGTGTTCACACGTTCCAGGTCAACCTCTTCCTCTCTCAGGAAACCCTTACCATCGTGGCGATCGTAAGGGAATGGTTGATGTTTGGCGAAGATATGGCGGAAGCGTACCCCCACAGGTCGTGGGTCGGGTGGGAAGGCGAAGTCCGCCATCTTCTTCTCCGCCACTGTGAGCAACTCGTACTTCCTCGTGCCGAGACCGATGATTTCACCGGTGTTGAGTTGTGTCTCCTCGCTCAGGCCTGCCAGGAAAGGCGAACAGGTCTCGAATTTGCGCTGACCGCATTCCAGTACACCCATGTCCTCGGCTTTGGAGCCCTGGATCCCGGCTGTCTCCATCGCCTTATCGATGCATGCCTTGTCGATGGCCACCGGATCGGAGCTGGCGAATACCCCCAGGTGGGGTAGAATGGGCACATCCGCGAAGTTCACACAATCGCATGAAGCGGAGATATCAATCGCTAGATTGACATAGCAGACCTTGCCGGGTCCCACTGCCTTGGTAGTTGCCAGGCAGGCGTCAGCGATGGCGGCGTTGGTGGCCTGGTAGTGTTCCGCAGATAGCTCAACTATCCCACGACCGAGCATGGCACCGAGGCAGGCGATGCAACTGGTGCACTTGTCTCTTTGCCATTCAATTGAGTCATCGGTGACGTGTATCAGTCCGAAGGGGCAGGAATCCTCCAGCATTTGCCAGCCTTTATCACCATTGCGCCCCTTGCAGTTCTCGGGGTGGAAGACACAGTCGGTGGAGAAGCCGTATTTGGGATGGCCACCCATATGAACGTTGAACTTACCCCGCTTGGACTGGGCGCCTATTCCCAGGTTCTTGATAGCGCCACCGATAACGCCCATAGGGTGGCCCTTGAAATGTGTGAGGGCAATGAGGACATCGGCGGCAGCGATAGCCCTGGCGATGTATGCCTCCTTGAGAATATAACCCTCCGGAAGGTCCACTCGATAGTCGTCGGTCCCTATGAAGCCATCAGCACAGATGAACGGACAGCCCAGAGTCGCTGCATTGTACCCGTTTCGCTCTGCCGTGGCCATGAAGTCCAACTCGGTGCATCGGCTCGGGGATGCATTATACGGTAGGGTGGTAGTGTCACATACGAAGGGCCTGCCGCCGGCGGCCTTGACCCTGTCGACCAGGGTGCGGGCGTAGACCGGGCGCAGGTAGGCGGTGTTGTTCCACTCGCCACAATGGAGCTTGATAGCAACCACATCCCCCGGTTTAATGAGGCTATCAAAGCCTGCGGCCTCGAATACAGTGGACATCTTGGCCACCATGCTTGTTTGGGGTGAACTACCCCGTGCGTCCATGTAGTAGACTTTAGCTGTCATTTCTAACCATCCTTATCCAGATTCTAAGTCTTGCCTGGCGTAACTGTCCCGAAGTATGTCTGCCTCTTTGAGGGGCAGAAAACAGTACCACGTTCCTGGTCTCCACACGCAGGTAAGCAACCAGCAATCAACGAACATCTGACTGCTACCTGTCGAATCGGGGGGAACGTCATACAACTGCCATGCTAGCATGCAGAGCAACACCCGTCAATCAGCCGGTGGTACGATGCATTTATCCACTGCACGCCGCCGGGCCACGAACTCCTCAGACAGACCTCACATGGAAGACCCAAGCTCTCAGCCAACAACGCCAAGTCTTCAGGAAGCAGCAGCGGTGAACTTCGACAAAGCATTCTTGAACAAGAATCTTCATAACCGAGGATTGTTAAAAGGGGCAGGATTGCTGCCGGAAATTAAAGGGCAAGCGAGAAATGTAAACGCTGGAAAGCGTTACTGAAAAGAGAAATCTGCTGAAGTGTTGATCCGCCACTCCAACATGTAGTTATCTCTCAGATCACCATCCGGTGCCACAAAAGCATGAAGGCGGAATGGAGCTGTATTCTGGTCTAACGAAGCACTATATCGTGCGGTGACTTCAGGTTGGCTTGGGTCGTCGTATCCCTTCGAGATTGCTGTAAGTTGGACTTCTAGGCAACCCTTCGCGTCATGCAAGTTGACCACTTGATAGTGGTGCTCAGTATACAGAGCTTCGGCCTCATATTCGAGCCAAGCAGTAATGTCGAGAGAGACTTGTCGCAGATAAGCAAGCCTCTCACCGGCCTCTGTAAGATTGAGCAAACCCTCAGCTT
>DAOUVG010000292.1 GCA_030667735.1 Dehalococcoidales bacterium | reverse complement strand
GGCGAGATTGTCATCGTTGCCATCGATGATAGAAGCCTGGGTCAGCTTGGGCACTACTCTTCATGGTCACGGTCCTATCACGCAGAGGTGGCAGATGTACTCCACAGCGCCGGTGCCAGGGTGATAGTCTTCGATGTTCTCTTCTCCGAGCCAACACCCGATGATGAAGCATTTGCAGCGTCTATTCGTAATGCTGGAAACGTAGTCATACCGCTTGCCTATGCTTCCACCACCAACGAGTCAACGGCCACAGGGATGATGATTTCATTTCAGGATATCCTGAATCCGGTACGGACTCTTCAAGAGAGTGCCGTTGCCGTTGGGCATGCCAACATTATTCCCGACGAAGATGGGATTATGCGAAGACTGCCTATTACAATATCCGGAGGGACCGACGCCACCCCGGCGCTATCATTGACTGTTGTGTCCAGTTACCTTCGACGGCCCCGGGTCATCGAATCTGCTATCGAGAACAGCGTGCTGACTTTCGCAGGCCGGTCGATTCCGCTCGATAGTACCGGCAACATGCTGATTAACTATACCTGTGACTCAGTTGCCCCGATGAGCTTCAAGACTGTCTCCTATGTTGATGTGCTTACCGGCAATGTTGAGCCGGATATATTTCAGGACAAGATCGTGATGATTGGTGCCACGGCAGTTGGACTTGGCGATACATTCTGGACACCCGCGGGACGAATAATGAGTGGCGTGGAGATACATGCTACTGCGGTCAATACTATCCTGACTGCCAATTTCCTGAAGCCGGTTCCTGCCACTGCTACCGCTTCGTCGATTATGGTGTTGGCCCTTCTTTGCGGATTTATGGTCCTGAGGTTCAGGACAGCATGGTCTACCGTTGGATGTGTGTTATTCGGCATCGGGTACTACCTGTTCGCTTTTGCGTTATTTGACAAGGGTGCCGTCATGAACACGCTGTACCCGCCACTGACTATACTGGGTACGTTTGTGGGTGTGAATCTTTATAATATCGTCGTTGAAAAGCGTGAGAAAACGGAGATGGCGAAGACATTCGGCCGCTATATCTCCGCCCCGGTAGTAGATAACGTTCTGACGGCATTAAGGGAGGGTGAACTCAAGCTGGGTGGCGAGGAGCGCGAGGTTACCATACTCTTTGCCGATGTTCGCGGCTTCACCGGTATCACCGAGAGGATGCCGGTGGTGGAACTGGTTAAGACGCTGAACCGCTATCTATCGGTAATTATCGAGGCTATCCTCAAACATAACGGTATGGTGAACAAACTAGGTGGCGATAGCATCATGGCCGTCTGGAATGCTCCGGTAGAACTCGAAGACCATGCCATACTGGCTGTAAGAACGGCTGTCTGTGCCCTGCGTGACATCAGGGAGTTGCAGGAACACGAACTTGAACTGCCAAGGATGGACTTTGGCATCGGTATCAATACGGGGAAAGTAGTGGCGGGCAACATGGGGTCGGTAAACCGACTGGAATATTCCGTGGTTGGTGATGCAGTGAACACCGCTGCCAGGCTAACCGATATTGTGCCGGGCGGCGAGATATGGATTGGCAGCAATAGCCATGAGCTTGTGAAAGGTAGCATTGTTACAGAGTCTTTGCCACCACTTACTGTGCGAGGAAAACGTGAACCCGTCCAAGCCTACAGGGTGGTTGATTGCTATGACCTGAGGGATGATAACCAAAACAGCCGGATTTTGGTGGCAGCCGGATAGCATACGGAGAAGACAATGGGAATTAAGGTAATAGAACATACTGAAGTACAGGCAACCGCCACACCTGCTGCGCGCAAGCTGCCTGACATTTCCGGCCTGGTAGAGAAAGCGGCGGCTGGTGATCTTGATGCCTTCGGTGAAATCTATGCGGTATGCCTTAATCCGATATACCGATATGTTCTCTATCATGTCAGGGACATGATGACGGCTGAGGATGTCACCGAGGACGTGTTTATCAAGGCGTGGAAGGCAATCGAATCCTGCAAAGGAAGGGGCCAGACATTTATGCCGTGGCTCTACCGCATTGCTCATAATCACACAATCAACGTGCTTAAGAAAACGCAAAAAAATGTGTCACTGGAGACAGAGACCCTCGTCGAGACGGACGGCCCCGAGAAACAGGTCGCAGCCAGGTTCAGTCGGGAAACACTACTGGATGCGATAGGATGCTTGCCTCCGGACCAGAAACAGGTAATTATACTGAAGTTCATCGAGGGTCTGGATAACCGTGAGACCGGCGAAGTCATGAAAAAGAAAGAGGGCTCTGTAAGGGTATTACAGATGAGGGCCCTGGCCAGGCTTCGCCAGCAGTTGGGCAAAACTGAATCAGAATATGCAGGCTGGTTGTGAGATGTTCTTCGAAAGTCCATTGTGCAGATTAACGAGGGCTGGACAACCGAATACAGTACCCGTCCGGCACCCGGACACATGGATATTAAACCAGCAGTTAAGGCGTGTTGAGCCGCTGATTCAACAAGTACCACTTCAGTTCATGAGGAGGGAATGATGGCGGTCAATGTAACGAAATACGATGAAACGAAACTCATGACCGGACCCGGTGAGTACCAAACCGAGATGAGACTGGACCTTCTCCACAAGATTGGTGAGAAGGTTGGTTCAGTATCGAACCTTTCCAAGCTAGCTGAGCAGATTGTCAAGATGACTCAGCATGCGATTGAAGCATCTGCTTCTTCTGTGCTCCTTCTCGATGACAGCGGGAACGAGCTGGTCTTCGACGTTGTATTAGGTGGGGCTAAAAGCACCCTGAAGCATTTGCGTATTAGCTCACAATCGGGC
>DAOUVG010000038.1 GCA_030667735.1 Dehalococcoidales bacterium | reverse complement strand
CTCGGTGCCCTTGTATTCCCGAAACTCCAGTCCCGGGAACAGATCCCCAATCCGGTTCAACAGCCGATTCACGAACCTCTGGCGCGCTTTATCCAGTCCCACCTCTATATTGAACCGCTGGTGGAACGATGGCACCACAGCCTTGTCTTCGGTATCCTCAGACAACTCCTACTCCTATCCCTACCTCCCCTTAATCCACCCCCACTTTTCCACCAGCTCCTCCGCCTCCCGGATGATGCCGTCGATGAACTCCTTGACTGTGGGGATGCTGTCTATCGCACCCACCGCCAGCGAGCCCACCTTTGTCGGCTCCGGTATATCAGCCGGACCTTCCCAGTCGGACGCCTTGGGCTGGATACGCTCCAGCATTGGCAGCCACTCGCTCAGCGACAGGCCCTCCCTCTTCCGCAGCACTTCGGCATAGTCCTTCGGAGAAGCATGGGAGAGTACCCGCCAGCGAAGCCGCGGGTTGTCCGGGCTGGTCTCCACCATTCCCTGTTTTGAAGCCTCATTCGTCGGGCACTCCTTGGTCGCCATGAAGGCTGTCCCCATCATAATACCGTCCGCCCCCATTGCCAGCGCTCCCAGGAAACCACGGGCGTCCCCGATTCCTCCGGCGGCAACGAACGGCACCTTCACCTGCCTGCTGCCCCAACTCGTGGTGATAAATGTCGGTAACTGCTCCGGACTCTTAAAACCAACGCCCTCCAGTCCGACCACAATCACGGCGTCCGCACCCAGCTCTTCGGCATGTTGCGCATCCTTTACCCTGGCCGATTTATGAATCCAGGGAATGCCGCCTTCCTTGATGCGCGGAGCCAGTGCGTCTGGCTTGTATATCGCCGTCTCCACGGGCACCTTCTCCTCGATACAGACCTCCAGCATCTCGTCTATGCGGGGGCATATCCCGAAGCTCAGGTTCACCCCGAAGGAACCGCTGGTGGCCTTCCGGCAACTCCGAATGTCTTCGCGCAGTTGCTCGGGAGTACGAGATGTGGAGGCAGTAATGCAGCCATGTGCGCCGGCTTCGGCACAGGCCGCGGCAAACTGCCAGTTGCCAAATCCCGCGTAGGCACCCTCAAGGATGGGGTACTTGCAGTCGAATATCTCGGTGACCCGGGTTTTCCACTCCATTCATTTCCTCCTGTATTTGGATACTTAGAGCATAACGAAAGCAGCCTCATACGTCAATGTCAGTGTCATAGGCAACGTTTGCCTCGGACCCTGCCGCCCGGTATCACCCTCACATCTGCTTCTCCATGATTATCCCGGCAGCCATACGGCAGGCCCCGGCCACAACAGTGGAACATTTCTCCCTGGAGCCGGCTTTTCGCCATTCCTCGGCTTCAGCCGGGTTTGCCAGGTTATAAGTCCTGCCGAATAACAGTTTCAGGATTTCACCACACATGGTACTGCTGAACTCCTTCTCAAAGGCACGGCAGAATGCCCGGCTCGGGCGCAGCGACCTGAGATACCCTTCCCAATCGTCCAGCCTGTCGCGTCCATACACCAGCCCCAATACCAACATACTACCAGTCACAGCGCCACAGGTTTCACCTCTCAGAGCAATACCGGGGAACGGCGTCAGTGCCCTCAGGGTTGTCCCATCAGCCAATCCGAACTGTTCGCTCAGTGCCAGAAAAGAAGACTGCGCACAGTTTCCGGAAATTTCAAGGTATCGTCTTGCCTTTTCATCAAGCTCTTTCATAATGTCCTCTTTGGAACGCTGGGCTGTCATTGCAGATACCTCCTATTTACACTACTGAACCCTGTTGCCTGCCCTCAGGGATTATATCACTTGCCGCGTAATAGTTCCCGCCATTGGAGCGTGTGACCTGCTCTAATGCGAGCTTTGCTTATTCCTTGTTGCGTGGTGTAGAGTATGAGAGCAACTGCACCTTATATGGTGTGGCCAGATTAGAGATTTGAGGATTACTGCACGTCGATACAGCCACCGTTCATGGCCCTCTAATCAGCCGACTGGAGAACGATAGTCATGGAACCCATCGACCTGAAGCCACATTACACAAGCTCTCAGATACCGGGGAAATGCCTGAAATGCCTGACCGAGCAACGCCTTGATGGCTGCCTCCGTGAACTTCTGACCCAGGAAGGAGAAGAACCGGAACTGGTGGAGAAATACTCCGCCCTGCTGTCCTTTCTACAGTCCGAGGAATCAGTAGAGTTGCGCGACCAGGCGGAAAGACTCCTTGCCCGTGGCAAAGAAGTGGTGGTCAGGATACACTCCGACGGCGATAAGACCAGCTACATACTGGAGGTAGACGAGCCTGATAATGATGGAGAGAACTAGCTGAGAGTCGCAGTAGCAGGCAGCCGGTTTACCCTATGGGAGTGTCCAAAGTGATTGAAATTACCGAAGCGCTGATTTCTCCGGAACAAGTGATTGAAAGCGTAAAAAGCGATGGCAGCGGCTGTGTGGTCACCTACGTCGGGCTGATTCGCAACCACTCTCAGGGCAGACCGGTTCTTTCCGTAGAATACCGCGATTCTCAAGGAAATGCCGCAAATACATTGCAGGATATTGCCAACGAAGCCCGGCAAAAGTGGCCAATAGAAGACATCGCTATTTCCCACAGAACAGGCAAGCTGAACGTCGGAGAGATTAATCTGGTTATTGCTGTTGCCTCGGCACACCGTCTTGAAGGTTTTGCTGCCTGCCAGTATGCTATTGACCAATTCAAACAAAGGCTGCCAACCCGGAAGACGGAAACCTACCGGGAAGGGCAGTAAATAATACTCGACAATAGACCGGTAGTGTACTAAGATGCTTCATAATAGTAGATAGCCACGAATAAGGAAAGGAGAAGTTTGTAAATGGCAGAAAAACGGTTGGCAGAGAGGGAGGTCGGTGAAAAGTTTGTGGGCACTCAGAGCAGGCTTATTACACCTACGGAACTGGACATATTCTGTGATATCACCGGGATGAGGGGGGATGCATTTCTCAACGACGAAGCAGCCAGGTCTCTAGGTATGAAAAGTAGAGTCCTGCCCGGGGCAATGTCATTCGCAATTCTATTCTCCGTAATTGGAGAATTCCTGGGACCAGCCATATTCACCGGTCTGAATAATATGAGGCTGCTCGCTCCGGTCTTCCCTTACGACAGACTGAGGGCAGAAACCGAAGTAATCGCCAAAAAAGTGACCTCAAAAGGCGACAGGGCGTTTGTGACCTATACCTGGACTCTTAAGAACCAGGATGATGTTATTGTTGCTCAAGGCGATAACACCTGAATGAGTCTCATGTAAGGAGAGCCGTGCTTGCTCTCCCTAAAGCTCATCAACCAAGGATAAAACAGGACATCCGGTGGGTTTCCCGGTCTATTTTTCTGGCAGCGTGGTGCTGGATAGTCCCTGTTCCTGGCGTGATGGCCCTAGTCTCTATCTACATACAGGTAGGCCAAGACGACCGATTGCTTATCAACCGGTTCGGCGATGACTATACCAGACACATAGCGAGGGCGCCGTGAACACCGTCACCGCAGACTGCCAGACTCAGCCCTTTAGCTCGGCAATTTTCTGGGCCAGCAGCGGCACGACCTTGAAAATGTCATCAACTATGCCGTAGTCGGCAACACTGAAGATGGGTGCCCTTGCGTCTTTGTTGACGGCGACAATCATCTTCGAGCCCTTCATACCGATGGCATGCTGGAAGGCACCGCTTATACCGAGGGCCAGATACAGTTTCGGTTTCACCGTCTTCCCGGACAGGCCGACCTGGTGCTCCGCCGGCAGCCATCCATTGTCTACTACCGGCCTGGAGCAGGCCAGGACTCCACCCAGCTCGTTGGCAAGTCGCTCGGCAATCCCGATGTTGTCTTTGTCTTTTATCCCCCGCCCAACTGAGACCAGTACCTCTGCCTGCGAGATGTCCACCTCGCCAGCTTCCTACTCGGTGTATCCTTCGAACCTCTTGTAGTCGAACTCATCTCCCGGGGAAGAATCGACCTGCTCGACCTCACCGTTTCTATTGCCTTCTTCAACCGGGAACTCCCCGATACGCCCGGTTACCATTACAGTTTCTGACGGTACAAATGAGTATACGCCGTTCACCTTACCGTTGTAGATTGAACGTCTCACTATCAGATGACCGTCCTACAGAGAGACGCCAGTGCAGTCCGTGACCAGTGGTACGCCAAGCTCCACCGACAGTGCAGGTGCCAGGTCCATGCCAAAGGAGCTATGCCCCATCAGCACCAGCAACGGTTTCCTCTCTTTTATGATGGCAGATAGTATCTTCTGGGAAGGTTCTGCCAGTGGTCCTGCCAGTTCGGGGTCCTCCACTGCCAGTACCCCGTCAGCCCATCCGGCAAGCTCCTCCGCATAGGTACCCGCGCCCCCGCCGATGACGACCGCCAGCAGGCCGACACCTGCCTCATCCGTCAGTTGCCTCCCTTTGCTGAGCATCTGCAGAGAGATATCGGCCACCCTCTGCTTTCTGTGCTCGACAACCACCAGTATTTCCGGCATTCAGAATATTCCCGCGCTTTGTAGAATACTGGCCAGATGCTCCGCCGATTCCTCAGGTGTCCCGGGTATCAGCACTGCCTCCTTGCCCCTGGGTGGGAATTCCAATCTCTCCAGCTTCACCTGCGGAGCCAGCATCTCCGCGGTCAGTCCCAGTTCTCCCGGCGACATGACCTGCAACTCTTTTTTCATAGCCCTTTTAATGCCGCCAAGCGAGATGTACCTCGGCCGGTTGATTCCTGTCTGGATAGTCAACAGTGCCGGAAGCTCGATGGTATACGATTCCAGTATACCCGCCTCCAGCTCCCTGTCCACCCGGACCTTTCCTTCTTCTTCCTGGAGACCCACCACCAGGGCAGCGTGGGGAACGCCCAGCATCTCGGCAACCATGACGCCCAGTTGTCCGCAGCCGAAGTCCTCAGACTGCGCCCCGCAAAGCACAAGGTCGTACGGGAGGCTCCTGGTCAACGCCGCCAGGACTATGGCTACGGAGTGGCAGTCCGCAGCAACCATGTCCTGGTCTACCCTGATAGCCCTGTCGGCACCCATGGCCAGCGCACGCCGCAGGACATCATCCCACTCCTTCGGCCCAACAGTAACGGCGATGAGAGACCCTCCCGTTCTTTCTTTCAACTGTACCGCTGTTTCAAGGGCGTACTCATCCCAGTCGTTAATCTTAAAGACCAGCGAACCCTTCTCGATACTCATTTGAGAAGGGTCTATCTTTATCGTATCCGCCTCCGAGGTGTCGGGGATACGTTTAATGCAGGCAATAATATCCATGCTATCCTATCCCGCAAACCTCCCCTACTATCTCGGAAACGTCCTTCACCACCAGCTTATCTTCCAGCCCCTCCGCTTTGACGGCATCCTCCAGCATGGTCATACAGTTGGGACAGGCTACCGCCAGCACACTGGCTCCGGTAGTGGCGGCTTCCCTGACCCTGATTCTTGCCGGGCTATTCTCGCTGCCACCCAGGAAGTCGGTATAGAAGTTGCCCCCGCCTCCACCACAGCAGAGGGTGCTCTCCCTGTTCTTCTCCATTTCCACGAGTTCAATACCGGGAATGGCACTCAGTACCTGTCTTGGAGCGTCATACTCCCCATTCCACCGGCCGAGGAAACAGGGGTCGTGATAGGTGACCCTGGCATTCATCCCGCCGGAGACATCCAGCTTCCCATCCGTGATGAGGTCTCTGAGAAGCTGTGTATAATGCAGCACCGGAAAGCTACCGTCATACTTCGCGTAGTCGTTCTTGAAGGCATTGTATGAATGTGGAGACAACGTGACGATATTAGTCACACCCAGGTCTTTGAATTTCCGGACATTCTCTTCAGCCAGCATCTCAAACAGGGTCTCTTCTCCGAGCGCATTAACCTCATTGCCGTCACAGTTCTCCTCACTACCCAGCACCCCGAAGGACACCCCCGACCTCAGCAGTACCTTGCCCAGGGTCCGCGCTGTCTGCTGTGCTCTGGTGTCGTATGAGCCCACACAGCCAACGTAATACAGGTAGTCCTGCCCCTGGTACTGCTCTATCCCCGTTTCCTGGCTCCACTCACCTCTTCCTTCCCTGGCATTGCCGTAGGGATTACCGTGCCGCTGGACGTTCTCCAGGAACTCCTTGACCGCCGCCGGCACCAGGCCCCTTTCGACCATCTCGGCTCTTGCCGCCTGTATCATATTAAAGATGTCAACATTGAAGCGAAGCGGGCACTTCTCCTCGCAGTTTTTACACGCCGTGCAGGAGTACAGTATCTGGGCAAGGTGTTCGCTCCAGTCTATCTCATTGCTCAGCCAGGCCTTTGTCAGCCACAATCGTCCTCCGCAGGAGTAGGTCTCCATGCGGAATCTGGCGTATGCCGGGCAATTGTTCACGTCCATCCAGTTCACCGGGAACTTGCAGTAGCCGCACCGGAAGCACCTGTGTATGGTATCTGCGTATTTGTATTCTGCCAGCGTCATCAGCTTACCTCCCAGTTTCCAGGGTTCATGATACCATTGGGGTCAAGAAGCTGTTTCACCTTCTTCATCAGATTGAGAGTATTGGGGTCCATCCTCTCCATAACCAGCTTCTGCCCGTAAGTCCCGGGTTTCCAGATAGCACCATCCAGTTCCAGGACAAGGTCATCAGTCTCATGCAGGGCTTCTCTTGCCTGGTCCATAGTTTCCGGGTCTGCCCGGTTGAACGCGTATGTCCAGGAGAACATCATAGCGTGAGACATGCCGATAACCCGTCCCAGCACGGTATACGGAATACCATGTTTCTCCGATATCTCCCGTCCTCGCCGGTAGCAATCGGGGTAGGTCTCCACCGGCATTATTGAGCCTACATATTCAAATCCGCCGCCCTTTCTCCAATCGGAGGTCTTGGATACCTGGGGTCTCTGCAAACCCCGGTTGAAGCCCAGATACCCGCCGTCTCCACTGCGGATATAGTGCCCCAGAGTATCATCGAATATCAGTTCCATCTTGAATGCCAGCTCCTTTTCGGAGTCCGCACTCAAGTTTATCGTCAGGTGATGAAGACCACTGGAGAAAGGTGGTATTGCCTGGCTGTAGGCTACCAGATCGTGTACCATCTCAGTGTGAGTTATCTTGTGGATGATTTCCGGAATCAGGTTTTCGTCCTTTACCACGAACTGACCCGCTCCCACTATGCTCTTGTGTGGGAAGAGCTTCATGGACACCCTGGTGATAATACCCGTAGTACCGGCCCACCCCAGAAATAGCCCCACGTCAGGCAGGGGATGATTCGTGTACCACTGCGTGGATACCGAGCAGGAACCGAAGCGGCATACTTCACCCGTCGGCAGGACCACTTCCAGGCCGTTAACCATATCGGAGTTGAAGCCATAAGGATGTGCCAGGTCGCCCTGACCGTGTATGGCCATATTGCCGGCTATGGTTGCCATCGGAGGTGCCCCGGGCTCCGAATGCATCAGGGTGGGATGGTGCCTCTCCAGGTAGGAGGTCAACTGCCCCTGCGAAACACCACACTCGACAACGACGTACCTCGACTTCTCGTTTACCTCCAGTATGGTGTCCATCCTTTTCAGGTCCAGCGAAATCCCGCCCTTGAGTGGCAGCGCCAGCCCGGCCAGGGACAACCCGCCACCCAGAGGGGCTACCGGGACTTTCTCCCTGTTGGCCAGTCTGAGAATCTCCTGGATTTCTTCGGTCGTCCTTGGTGCTACTGCGTAGTCGGGTCTGTGAGGCTCGGTAGTACCCAGGTCGAACGAGTAGATATAGAGCTCCTCAGCCTGGGTAGAAACGTGTTCGCCCCCGACTATTTCAACCAGAGATTCGTACACGGAACTCATAACATCACCTCCATCCTGCGGGTTCTTCGCCTATGGCAAGCCGGCACAGGTCACTCATATAAACCGGTCGTATGCCCCTTCGGGAAACCATCCCGGCCATGGTGTTGTAGCAGGCCGGGCAGTTAAAAACGCAGACCTCGGTACCGGCGTTTACCATATCTTCGATATTGCGCTCCTGCACATCGGCAGAGCGGAGACGGCTCCCCTCCCTTCGCTGCCCCTGTATCGTACCTCCGCAGCACAGAGCAGTCTCATCGACATACTCCCTATCCACACTCTGTGCCCCTATCAGGTCGAAGATATCCCGAACAAAGTGATGTTTGTCCGGGGAAAGCCGTGATGAACAGGGGCGCTGATAGGCGACCTTCATATTGAGCGGCTGTATCTCGTCCCTGAGTTCGTTCAGTTTATTGTACAGATACTCAAAGAGATGGACCGGTTTGAACGGTACTTCGATGCCCACCGCGGAGCAGTATGAGTCGTAGGTGCCGTAACATTCGTCATGAAAGAACACAATCTCCCTGGCGCCGTGTTTGGCAATGGTCTCTATGATTCCCGGCAGTCTCTCCTTTATCACGGAAGTACGCGCATAGTGCAGGTACATAAGCTGACAGAAGTAATGGAACATCTTCCGTGGGTCTTCCGATATTACAGAAAACTCGTCGAAGAGCTTCCCCTGTATCAAATACATCAGGTCTGAGAAGACACCCATACAGAGGGCGGGTTCTTTAGCCTCAAATATCTCCGGCTCTCCCCGGAAAGGGATGCCCGTCTGTATGCCCCGCTCGATGAGAGGCTTCGGTAGAGGTGGTATATCAAGCTCCTCCTGGCGCTCCACAATCAGGTAGAAGGGGTGGTTTCCCATCGGGCAGTATTCTTCACAGGCATAACAGGTCACACAGTCGTGCAGCACAAAGGAGTCTTCTCCGCTGGCAATCTTTGTGATCTCCGTTTTCGCCGTCTCTCTGTCAATGTCCATGTACTGGCATCGGGTAAGGCAATCGCAGTTCCCGCATGACAGACAGATGTTGGCATCGAACTTAAGCTCAAACATTGTTTCACCTCCTCTTATGAATTCCGGCTTTCCTGGATATATTGTGAGCCAACCTATGTTACCTTCGTGGACGTGTGACGTCAAGTGGACTGACGCGGTTCCGGGAATCTGACCGGGTAAGAGGTGGGCTTCGGGGCTGAAACAAGAACCTTTTCCACAATCGAACCTGTTCCAACAGCGCCTACCGGGTGATAGTTTAGAAGAACAATTTGACTCAGACCTGACCGAAAACGCCCTCTTCAAGCAGATGCACGAATTCCTCGTCCGACATCCCCAGAATCCCGGTACAGACGTGGGCGTTATGCTCGCTGAGACAGGGGGGCGGCAGGTATTGGCGCGCCGGAGTCCGTGAGAACTTCGGTGGCAGGGCATCAACGAACACAGGACCCATTACGGGGTGCTCGAAGGTCAGGAAATGTCGCCG
>DAOUVG010000040.1 GCA_030667735.1 Dehalococcoidales bacterium | reverse complement strand
TTGGTGAGCCCACTGTTGAGGCCACCATTGAGATGCTGCACGGACTGCGCCCGCGGTATGAAGCTCACCACAAGATTAAAATCAGCGATGCTGCACTGGAAGCGGCCGCCCGTCTCAGCCAGCGCTACGTTTCGGATAGATTCCTGCCGGACAAGGCGATTGACCTGATTGACGAGGCTGCCAGCAAGCTGCGCATTGATACCGAGAGTGCCCCGCCGGAGGTAAAATCGCTTGAACAGCGCCTCAAGCAGTTGACTAATGAGGAGGAAGCGGCCACGCAGAGAGAGGACTACGAGACCGCTGCCCAGCTCAAGGTAGAGCGTCTCCGGCTTGAGGAAGAGTACGACGGGGCTAAAAGTGAATGGCTGCAAAAAGAGAAAATCAGTGGGGTGGTCGATTAGAACGATATCGCCAGCCTGATATCCATCTGGACGGGTATTCCAATTTCCCAGATGCTCGAGGGTGAGGCGGAGAAGCTGCTCCACATGGAGGAGCGTATTCATGAGAGACTGGTGAACCAGGAGGAGGCGGTCGTGGCCATCTCCGAGGCCATTCGCCGGAGTCGGGCTGGGCTGAAGGACCCCAGACGGCCCATCGGGAGCTTCATATTCCTCGGCCCGACGGGTGTCGGTAAGACGGAGTTGGCACGCACCCTGGCCCAGTTCCTGTTCGACGATGAGAATGCCATGGTGCGCCTGGATATGTCCGAGTACCAGGAGAGGCATACCGTGTCACGCCTTATCGGCGCTCCGCCTGGATACGTTGGCTTCGAGGAGGGAGGGCAACTTACCGAAGCCGTGAGGCGTCGGCCCTATCGGGTCATCCTGCTCGACGAGATTGAGAAGGCACACCCCGAGGTGTTCAACACCCTGCTCCAGGTCCTCGACGACGGCCGTATGACGGACGGCCACGGGCGGACGGTGGATTTCAAGAATACCGTGATAATCATGACCAGTAACGCCGGCGTGGAGCTTATCCGGCGGGAGAGTGCCATCGGTTTTGCCGCAACGAGAAGGGACGATTCCGGCGCTCAAAAGCGAGGCTACGAGGAGATGAAAGAGAAGGTTATGGCCGAAGTTAAAAAAACCTTCCGCCCCGAGTTCCTCAATCGACTGGACGAGACCATTGTCTTCCATGAGCTAACCGAGGAACAACTGAGGCACATCGTGGATCTGATGATTGAGGACCTACAGGGACGTTTGCTGGAGCGCAAGCTCAGTATTGAGCTGACCGAGGAAGCCAGGTCCTGGCTGGCAAAGGCAGGCTACGACCCGCAGTTCGGCGCCCGGCCACTGAGACGGGCTATCGAGCGCTACGTGGAGAACCCGCTGTCAACTCAGGTTCTCAGGGGCGAGTTCAACGAGGGCGATACCGTGGTGGTCGATGTGGAAGGGGACGAGCTGACATTTACATCAAAGGCAGCGGAAACACCGGCGTAAGGGTGGTAAAACCACACCCATAAGTTGTAGAATATAGTCATGGGGCTGTAGCTCAATTGGGAGAGCGATTGAATGGCATTGAATAGGTAAGGGGTTCGAATCCCCTCAGCTCCACCAAGGGTCACTTTTGCAAAACCGGCTTGCTCCTTCTCTTCATTTACTTTGGTCAGGTTCAACTGGCAGAATACCCTCCTCAACTTCAGGTACTCTGACGGCAGGATTTTAGTTCCGAGCTTGGCAACCAGGTCGGCGCTCTCTTCGAAAGTCGACTTCTGCAGATTCTGGTCGCGGAGGGCTTTCATCTCCTGCCCTGGCATCTCAACCTCAAGACCCAAGGATGCGGATAAAAGTAGTTTCAACCAACACAGCAGGCTGTTGGAGGAATACCTGACGCACACTGCTCAAGCATGCCGTGAGTTGAGAAAAATGCTGGACACTCTGAACTCGAAGACTCTGAGTGCCAGTTGTGACAGTACTGTCTTTAGCCTTTCGCAGGAGGCTTCCCGAGTGGACCAAGCCATGGAAGCCCTTGCCAAGTAGTACAGCATCTCGGACGAATGAAGGGGGCGACCACATCGCGGCGGGCAGTAGTGCTGCGGGAGAGTTTCCCCGCCAAGTGAGCTAAACCAGACGCAAGCAGAGGGCTGTACTGAAATCTGGCGCACTTCCCCGATTCCTCCGACACCGTGGGTTCGAATCCCTCCGCTGCCACTTTTCCCCTGCAAGCTCTCTGATTCCGGGTGACACGGCAAAGACTATATTGTCCTGGCAACCTCGTTTGCCGTCCAGATTGCCTCCCTGATGCCGCGGACCTGGGCACAGTCACCAATCGTGTGGATTTCGGCTGCCTTCCCCTGCAATTCGCCGAAGAAGGAGTCATTCTTCTGCCGCTCACCGAATCTCTGGGCGATAATTAGCGTATCGTACGGCAGTACCTTCTCAGCCCCATTCCGGTCGCACACCTTGACACCATCGGTGGTAATGTCAACAACATCGCAGTTGGAAAACACACGCGGGTTGGTTACCCGCATGGTTTCAGGCCCTTCTCTGGCAAAACTCATATCGGTCAACTTCCTCAAGAGCCAGAACCGTCTTGGCCCGGAGACGTCACTGCCCAGAGAACCCTCACCGGATTTACCTGTCAGGATGACGTCTTTACCCTGCTCGGCCAGCGATATGGCCAGTTCCGCGCCGAAGAAGCCCCAGACAACCACCTTCTGGCCAACCGCTTTGGGTTCACGGCAAGCGTCACGGTACGTCATCACACCCTGCTTCCCCCGGGCTATCTCGGGTAGCGTTGCCGTTGAGCCGGTGGCAGCTATGATGACATCAGGTGCAAGCTCCGCTACATCTGTTGCGGTAGCTTCCTTGCATACCCGCACATCGACACCCAGCCCCCGCATCTGGTGAGTCAGGTAGGTCACCAGGTTTCCGAACTCGCTCAGGAGCGGATTGAGGGCCAGGGTTGCCACCATCCCTCCGAGATGGCCGTCCTTTTCCATCAGAGTCACTGTGTGACCCCGCAATGCCGCCACCCGGGCGGCTTCCATACCCGCTACGCCTCCTCCGAGTACCAGTACTTTCTTAATCTCTTTCGCCGGCGTGAGCAGGATGGGTTCATCCTGGATGTCATAGTTAATAGTGCAGGGCCGACCGCAACCACCGATACAGCCGATGCACTTCCGTATGTCCTCTGCCCGCCCCTCAAAGTACTTCTTCGGGGTTTCCGGGTCACACGTCAACTGCCTGCCCATGAATATCATATCGGCCTTTTCTTCCTGAAGAAACTTCTCGGCCATATCCAGGTCAAAGATATTACCAACGCCAATTACCGGGCGCTCTGTGACTCGTTTTACCGCCTCGGCGTTGTGGATGAAACATCCCCTGGGGTAGTACAGAGGAATGGTAATCCCCTGGGGAGAATGCATTATCGACCCCTGGGAAACGTCAAAGCAATCTACACCGGCCTCTTCCAGGGCAGGTATGATTATACTGACAGTATCGTCAAGCGTAATACCCCACTCGCCCAACAGTTCATCCGCGTCGACTCGCACCAGTATCGGATAGTCAGGGCCAACTACCTCCCTGATTCTGCGTATTGTCTCAATGGGAAAGCGAAGTCGGTTCTCCCAGCTACCGCCGTGCTCGTCCTCCCGGCGGTTGTACATTGGTGAGACCCAGGATGCATAGAGATTCGCACCGCCATGGGCAAGGTGTAACTCAAAGCAGTCCACTCCGGCGGCCTTCATGCGCCGGGCGACTGCCACGGTATCGTTGATGTGCTTCTCGATTCCCTCTTTGGTGACTACGTGGACAGGTACTTCGGTTCCCCACAATGACTGGGCGCTTACCTTGGGGTGCTTTTCATCCGGATAGGGTGGTGATGAGGCGGCCTGACCTGACTGCGGTCCGAGTGCCACAGTCTGGACCCCGAGGCTGGCACCATAGGAATGAATCACGTCAGCCAGCCTGGTCCAGCCCGGTATGTACTTGTCATCGGTGACGCCAACCCATTTGGTCATACCGGCAGCAGCCCGCTGCTGCAGCATTTCATCAGTAGGCGGCGTGACAACAACAGCACCGGTCATTATAAGTCCGGCTCCACCCCTGGCCCTCTCCTCAAACCACCGGATTGTCAGGTCACTTATGTAACCATCTTCTCCTCCAGGCATATTGACCAGGGATGGCAGGCCAATCCGGTTCTTGACCCGCATTCCATTGATTTCGATAGGTTCCCAGATTTTCATGGATATACTCCTTCAATGAATTGCAGCCTTACCTGCGACCACCGGATACCCACCGGAGCAGATTCCGCTACCTTTAGCGGTGACATGGTCCGACTGGTGCTCAAGCCCGCTCCGATGCTGCCTGAGTGAGTCCTTGATACTGGCCACATCAGGTTAACCCGGTATTACCAACGAGTGTTATGTACACCCGGTAAGCTTAACGGCAGACTATGACTATCTGCCTAGCCCCCGAATTTGTCATAGGAAACGATTTCGGAGAGTTCCTTTCTGGGTGGAGTTTTGGCTTCATGGTCCGGGTAACCGAGAGGCGTCATCTCAACCACACAATAGCCGTCCGGGACGCTAATTACCTCGGCTGCCTTGCCGGCATCGAATGCACCGATATGCACTGTCCCCAGCCCGAGAGCGTGGGCAGCCAGTACCAGGTTCTGCATCGCCAGCCCAACATCGAACATGAACCAGTCGCCCTTGTCAGTGGTGGCCTCTCCCCGGTAGCAGCCTGCCTTCGCCAGTTCGGCGCAAGCGACGACTGTCAGAGGCGCACTCCGGACAGCCTCCGTAGCCGGGTTGTTTGCGCTCAGCGTGTCGGCAAGTCTGGCCTTGATATCGTTATCCCGCACGACAACGAAGCGCGAGCACTGGGTGTTGGCCCAGGATGGCGCCCACCGGGCTGCTTCGAGAACAGCCTCCAGAGTATTATCGTCCACCGGAGTGTCCTTGTACCGACGAATACTTCTCCTCGTCTTGATAGCATCCAGTACTTCCATCATTGTTCCTCCTTCAAGTTCTTCAAAAGCGTAATAAGTGCGTTAGCACAGAACGTCCTGTGCTAGAATTCCGGCTCCTCCGGCCAGGCACCTTTGCCGATAAGGGATACGAATCGGCAGGCCCCAAGATTCTCGACCACGTTCCCGTCTTTGCGCCTGGTAATCTTACATAGCTCCTGAAGGTAGCGTGAGCCCACCGGTATTACCAGACGCCCGCCGATTGCCAGTTGCGCCAGCAACTCGTCGGGGACGGAGGGGGCAGCCGCGGTGGCTATTATCGCATCGTACGGCGCTCTATTCTTCCAGCCGAGGGTCTCCTCGGCAAGGTGCAGTTCAATATTGTTATACCCCAGGTTATCTAGTGCCTTTCCGGCGGTTTCGGACAGGACCGGCAGGCGTTCGGTTGTCACCACCAACCGGCATAGCTCAGCGAGAATCGCCGACTGGTAGCCACTGCCCGTACCGACTTCGAGCACTCTCTCGCTGCCGGTAAGCTCCAGTCCTTGTGTCATCAGGGCCACGATATAGGGCTGTGATATTGTCTGGTCCAGGGCTATCGGTAGTGGACGGTCTTCGTAGGCCAGGAGTGTACTCTCAGGTGGGACAAAGCGCTCCCTGGGCACGTGTGCCATTGCTGCCAGTACGCGCTTGTCCTTGATTTCCCTGGCGAGGTGCTCGACCAACCGTACCCTCGCCTTTTCAAAGTCCATAGTGGGTCTCACCGGGAAAGAGCTAGGTAAGAACCGCATAAAGCATGAAGAGTGTGCCAAGTATTATGACAGCCAGGATGCCAATGGTCCGAAGCTCGGCAGTTATGTAGGTATGCTGTATCGGTGAAGGTGATGCCGTGGGCCGTGGCATTCCTGCCACCGGAGAGGTTACATACTGCTGAGAAACCTGCCTGGGGGATGCAACGGCTGCCGATACCTGGGTAGCGACCTGTCGCTGCCGACTCTTAGCCTTTCTGCTCTGGGGTTGTCTGCCTCGTTTGCTTCTTGGCTTGCCGGGCATCTGATGGCTTCCTCCTGTAGACTACTTGGCCCTGGGGTGGGATTTCTCGTAGGACCGCCGGACATGTTCCGTAGTAAGATGGGTGTATACCTGGGTGGTGGAGATATTGGCATGCCCCAGCAACTCCTGGACGGCCCTGAGGTCTGCGCCGCCGCTGAGCATGTGAGTGGCGAAGCTGTGTCTCAACGTGTGCGGTGTAACCTCACCTGCCAGACCGGCTGCCTTGGCGTATTGCTTCAGTATTTGCCAGAAACCCTGCCTGGTAAGTCGCTCGCCGCGGTGGTTCAGGAACAGAGCACGTTCATCATCACGCCTTAGCATGTGAGGACGGGCTTCACGAACATATTCCTCTACCGCCGAAGCCGCCCTCTCATGTATCGGGATGATGCGCTCTTTGTGTCCTTTACCAAAGCATCGGACGTCGCCACTGCCGGTATTGACATCTTCCAGATTCAAAGAAACCAGTTCACTAACTCTCATGCCGCTGGCATAAAGGAGTTGCAGCATTGCCGAGTCCCTTCCTGCTTCCGGTGTGGACTTCTTGGTCGGTTGTTCCAGCAGGGCGTACACCTGGCTAACCGAGATTGGCCTGGGCAAAGACCTCCCCACGTTGAAGGACTCCATGTTTCGTGTCGGGTCTTCTTTAATGGTGCCCTCGGCTACCAGGAACTTGAAGAAAGACCTTGCCGCGGCAACCTTCCGGGCACGGGTGGTTTCGGCATACTGACGCTCCTGTAGAGAAAGGAGGTGTGCCAGCATCCCCTGCCGGCCAAAGTTCGTCCAGGAAGGCACCAGGCCCTGTTTACTGGACTCCTCCTCGATAAACCGGGCCAACTGGTAAAGGTCGTTCCTGTAGGCGGCTACCGTGTTGTCGGAAAAGCCTCTTTCTGTGGTGAGGTACGTCAGGAACCTGTCTATCTCTTCTCTCACCTAACTCCTCTACATAGACCCCAGCAGGTCTGCGACAATACGGCTCATTCTAGCACAACTTTTGACATAACGCAAAAGAAAACCAACTTCCGGATTTAGTGAATATAGTACACCAGAACCATATCATGGCTGGTAAAGCCTATAGAAATCTGTGAGTCCTAGGTCCTGTCGATGTTGACCAGGTTCGGCGCTACCTCAAGGTTACCCGGCACATCCGGAGAGGGCATTTTTTCCAGCTTCTTCATGACCCTGCGGAAGTGTATCCCGTACACAGACAAGAGCATTGACATTGGAAAGAGACGCGGGCGTTTGAGCAGGGTGGAGATGAAGAACTTCCAGAAGTACCTCCTCCCCTTCTCCATGACGCCTAGGACCCAGACTAACTTGATGAATGCCCAGACATAGTATAAGCGGATATTGGTGGCTCTTTTAGTCTGGTAGGGTTTGTATTCCTTGAGGAATGTCCTTATTCGTTCGTAATATTGCTTGGGTGAGTAGATGGTACTCATGATATGCTTGTAGCCGTTAATCAGGGTCTCGTAGGGCATCCTGGGTATGAAGTTAATGGAGCAACCGGTATTGTCACCGGTGCTGTCTTTCAGCAGGCGGTTCTCCTTGTGGAGCCGCTGGTACAACCTCGTACCGCGTGGGGCGTTGAGCAGGCCGACCATGGCAGTGACGATTCCGCTGTTCTGGATGAAGTCTATCTGGCTGCGGAAGATGGATAGCGGGTCGTTGTCAAAGCCGACGATGAAGCCTCCCTGCACCTCCATCCCGAAGGACTGTATCTTTTTCACGGAAGCTACCAGATCCCGGTTCTTGTTGGTGAACTTGTTGCATTCCGCCAGGCTCTCTTCATTGGGCGTTTCAATACCAACGAATACCCGGTTGAACCCCGCTTCGGCCATTAGCTGCATAAGCTGCTCGTCATCGGCCATGTTTATCGAGGCTTCAGTGAACAGTGGGAAGGGGTACTTCCGCGCTTTGGACCATTCGATTATTGCCGGGAGGATTTCTGCCTTGAGCTTCTTCTTGTTCCCTATAAAGTTGTCATCGACGATGAAAAGACTGCTGCGGCATCCCTGGCTATACAGGGACTCCATCTCTGCCAGTATCTGCTCCTTGCTCTTGGTGCGCGGTTTGTGGCCGTTAAGTATTACAATATTGCAGAACTCGCAGTCGAACGGGCAGCCCCGCGAGTACTGGATATTCATCGACGAGTACTTATCCATGTTAATGAGTGACCACATCGGGATGGGCGTCAAGCTCAGGTCAGGCCTCTCCGTCGACGTGTAGATGTGCTGTGGGCATCCCTTTTCCAGGTCGTCAAGGAACGGTGGCAGGGTAATTTCGGCCTCATCAAGCACCAGGTGGTCAACCTCATCATACTCTTCGTATTCGCTGGTGAACAGCGGGCCGCCGGCGACAACCCTGGTGCCGAGGTCCCTGCATCTGGCGATGGCCTCCTTGGCGGAGTCTCTCTGAACAACCATAGCGCTCATGAACACGTAGTCAGCCCATTGGATATCGCTGTCCTTGAGCGAGGTGACGTTCATGTCTACCAGTTTCTTTTCCCATTCCTCCGGCAGCATTGCAGCCACTGTCAACAGCCCCAGGGGTGGGTGGGCCGCTTTCTTGGCCGCGAATTTCAGAGCGTGCTTGAAGCTCCAGAAGGTATCCGGATACTGCGGGTATACAAAAAGTATCTTCATATTATTCTCCTTAAGGGATCTCTCTATTGAGAGGCCCTCTCTCTGAGGTGAGGGTCGGTGTCGATACAGTTGTTCCTTGTTGTGTGCGGTTATCTAGTCCCGCAGCCACCAAATTATATTACGTTTCAGGGGTAAATGTCCATACCATTCTTCGTGTCATTGCGGTGAAGCAGACATCGGTCAGCCCGGATGACGCACTCAGTGCTCCCAGGTGCCGGGATGAGTACACAGCCTTGACACTCTATCTGGCAGGGGTTATACTTTAGGTACATCGCGGGGTGGAGCAGTGGAAGCTCGTCGGGCTCATAACCCGAAGGTCGTTGGTTCGAATCCAACCCCCGCTACCAAAATTGAAGCTAAAAAGCCTTCGATATTTTAAGGAATTCGGGGGCTTTATCATTTTAACTAATAAATAGCTAATCAACTTCTTCAATAACCTTTTTTTCA
>DAOUVG010000070.1 GCA_030667735.1 Dehalococcoidales bacterium | reverse complement strand
CCGCCCCATCTACCGGCAGTTGGCCGCCTACGGGCACTTCGGCCGCGACGATCTTGACATCCCCTGGGAGAAGACGGACAAGGCGGACATCCTCAGGAAAGAGGCGCTGGGGTAGGCAGCACGTCGTATTCCGGAACAGCTTCGGCCTGCTGGCAAAACCAGCAGGTAAGCTCAGAATGACTTAAACCTCAGGCACACTATTGTCATTCTGAATGAAACGAAGTGAAGGGCCGCTGCTAACAGCGGCACAGAATCTCGGGGTGAGGAGAGTCCAGAGGGGGCGCCCCTCAGAGGGTGCGCCCCCTCTTACATCTATTTCCCCTTCTACAAGTGGAAGTGCACAATTGGCAGTCAAGTTGGTGATAGACTGCCTGGTTCAGGCTGAGAGGGCAGAAAGGAGGAATTCCAATGACCCAGATGGGGTTCTATTTCGACCAGACGCGGTGCACGGGCTGCTACGCCTGTGCTGTGGCCTGCAAAGACTGGCACGATATTGACGCCGGGCCAGCCAAATGGCTGCGGGTGCAAACTATTGAGGAGGGCAAATTCCCCGACGTCTTCGTTGCATACCTGGCCTCGTTGTGCTACCAGTGTGCTGACCCGCCCTGCATCAAGGCCTGCCCGGTGGACGCTATCAGCAAACGAGAGTCCGACGGCATCGTAGTGGTTGACCGGGAGAAGTGTGTGGGCAACCAGCAGTGTAACACCCTCTGCCTCAATGCTTGTCCCTGGGATACACCGCAGTTCGGTCCTGAAGAGGATGCCAGGATGCAGAAGTGCGACCTCTGCCTGGAGCGGTTGGAGCAGGGCAAGCAGACCATCTGTGTCGAGGCCTGCCCGATGTATGCCCTGGACGTGGGTCCCCTGGATGAACTGAAAGCCAGGTACGGCGAGGTTATAGAGGCCGAAGGCTTCAAGTACTCGGAAAGATTCGGGCCATCGGTAATATTCAAGCCCAAATCAAGGGGTTAAGTCGGCACTTATTACTCGTGTCAATAAGCGCGTTAGCTGATTCGGCCTTGTACTGGCTCGTTATACGGACGGGAACGTGAAGGTCCAATCTAGACGCCGAAGCAATGACATAGAGTGTTTTCGGGAATGGTATGCCGTCATTGCGAGCGCAGCGCCGCAATCTAATGAATGGACGACCGACAACTACGCGGTCACGGCAACGAGACCTGCATATTGTCATAACCCTCGACAGGGACTACCGGAAAGGCACTTTAGTGGTATAATTGAATTCAGAGAACAGGGTAACACAATAGTGCCAAGATTGCTTCGTCACTGACGCTCCTCGCAATGACACGAGACCGAACTAAGAGAAAGGTCACCTGATAGGAAGCGGCATCATCTGCGGAGATTCTGTGTCTCCTCGCTCCGCTCGGAGCCCCGGCTCGGAATGACAGGAACGGTCAACGGAGGGACATGGGAGCGGCAGAAAACCCCATCAAGTTCGGCACCGACGGCTGGCGAGGAGTCATCGCCGAGGATTTCACCTTTGACAACGTTCGCTTCTGTGCGCAGGGTGTTGCCGATTACTTCAGGCAGGCGGGACTGGGAGGCCAGGGACTGGTAATCGGTTACGATACCCGTTTTGCCTCGGAGGAATTCGCCGCCGCGGCAGCCGAGGTCATAGCCGGCAACGGGATAAAGGTCCTCCTGTCTCCCCGGCCGACCCCGACCCCGGTGGTCAGTTTCGGCGTTACCCACAAGCAAACTGCCGGTGCAATCATGATTACCGCCAGCCACAACCCGGCAAGATGGAACGGATTCAAGTTGCGGGTTGCCGGCGGCATCAGTGCTCCCTCGGAAGTTATCTCCGAAGTGGAAAAGCACGTCTCCCGCGCCTGCAACACCGGAAAGACCGAGAGGATGATTCTCGAGCAGGCCGTGCAGCGCGGGCTTGTAGAGTATTCTGACCTGACCTCCGTTTACATGGAGCGGGCAACCAGGTTCGTTGACCTCGACAAGGTCCGCCGGGCGAAGCTCAAGGTCATTGTCGACCCGATGTATGGGGCCGGTGCCGGCTATATCAAGACACTTCTTGCCGGAGGTGCTATTGATGTAACCGAAATCAACGGCGAATACAACCCTGCTTTCCCCGGGATAAACCCCGAGCCGATTGAAGTCAACCTGGAGAAGCTGTCTACCACCGTCAGGGAACAGGGGGCCGATGTCGGCATTGCTCTGGACGGTGATGCCGACCGTATCGGCATAATCGATGAAAACGGGGCGTTTCTCACCCAGCTCCAGGTATTTGCCCTGCTCTGCCTCTATCTGCTGGAGATACGCGGTGAGCGAGGACCGATAGTGAAGACAATCAACGCTACCAGCATGGTCGACCGTCTCGGTGAGATATACCAGGTGCCGGTTTATGAGACATCGGTCGGGTTCAAATACGTTGCCCCGATAATGGTTGCCGAGAACGCACTCATTGGCGGGGAGGAAAGTGGCGGCTACGGCTTCCGGGGACATATACCGGAGCGGGACGCCGTTCCCGCCAGCCTCTACTTCCTGGATTTCATGGTCAGGACAGGCAAGACCCCGTCGCAACTCCTCGCTGACCTGTACCGCAGGGTGGGACCACACTACTACCATCGCACGGATGTCCACTTCCCGGAGAACGAACGCCAGAGGATGACCGACCATATTCGGAACAGCTTCCCGGAAGCTATTGAGGGTGTGCCGGTGGCGAAGACGGATACTTACGATGGTTTCCGCTTCACTCTGGAAGACGGGACCTGGTTGCTGGTCCGGTTCTCCGGCACCGAACCCGTGCTCCGCGTTTATGCCGAAAGTAACAGTCTGTCCCGCGTGGATAGGCTGCTTGAGGCAGGTAAGAAACTGGCAGGGCTATGAAGCAAGGCGGGACCCTATCCGGGGTTTCCTGCCAAGGGGGAGCAGGTGAACATGGAGGAAAAGCTACCTCGCAAGATAGAGAAGCCCTGGGGGTACGAGCTGCTCTGGGCGCATACCCCGAAGTATGCCGGCAAGATAATATTCGTCAAAAAAGGACACCGGCTAAGTCTCCAGTACCACGAGCACAAGGATGAGACTATGTACGTGTATTCCGGAAAGGCCCGGATTGAAATCAGTGATGAGCAGAGTGCTCCGGTATCAACTGTTTTTCAGGCCGGCCAGGCCATCCGGCTTGTCCCGTTTACCCGGCACCGAGTAGAAGCTCTGGAGGATACGACGATTCTGGAGGTCTCCACCCCGGAGCTGGATGACGTGGTACGGCTGAGTGATGATTACGGGCGAACCAATAGAACTTGACAAACATATACGGTATTTGATATATTAGTAGATTGTTGACTATACCTCACGAGGTTTCTACCTTTATTACACAATTGTCTGTTTTTCCTAGCCGCTGCTTTGGGATTCGTCTACGGTAAAGCATCGTTTCCGCATGCCTTCATAGGACGTTAAGTTTGAGGTGGTATCTATGTCTTTGGTTGACACCGAGAAGGACCTGTATCCGGTCACCAGGAAATCCTACGCCAGACTCCCCCAGATTATCGCAGTACCCAACCTGATTGAAGTACAACTGGATTCTTTCCGATGGTTCCAGGAAGAAGGGCTCAGACAGGTGCTGGAAGAAGTATCGCCGATACGGGACTTCACCGGCAACAGACTTGAGCTGAGCTTCCTCGGCTATGAGTTCCGCGAACCACGTTACCCCGAACATGAATGCCTTCAGAGGGACAAGACTTATTCGGCCCCTCTCTATGTCCAGACAAGGCTGCTAATCAAGGGGACGGGAGAAATAAAGGAACAGGAACTGTTCCTTGGTGATATCCACCTGATGACTGCCAGGGGTACCTTCATTACCAGTGGGGCGGAACGGGTGGTAGTCAGCCAGTTGCTCCGCTCTCCGGGTGTTTACTTCACGGTTGAAGAGGATGCCTCCAGCGGACGGGGACTTTGCCATGCCAAACTAATCTCAAATCGTGGGGCCTGGCTCGAGTTTGATACCAGCAATTCCGGCATCATTTCCGCAAAGATAAACGGCAAACGAAAGATACCGGTTACCACACTGCTGCGCGCTATCGGCTACAGTAGCGATGAGGAGCTCCTGAGCCTGTTTACCGAAGAAGACATCTCTCCCGACCACCAGTACATCCGGTCGACCCTGGAGCGTGAGCCTGCTATTCGAGACCAGTCTGAGGCAATGATTGACATCTACCGCAAGCTGCGCCCCGGTGACCCGCCTAATCTTGAGAACGCCAGGAAGCTGATAACCAGCCAGCTTTTTGACTCCCAGCACTATGACCTGGGGGTCGTAGGCCGCTACAAGATGAACAAGCGGCTGGGATTGGATATACCGGAGAGCCAGCGAGCGCTGACCAAGGAGGATATGGTCGAGATTGTAAGACATATCATCATGGTCAACAACGGTGATGATACCCCGGATGACATAGACCACCTGGGGAACCGGCGCACTCGCACAGTTGGTGAGCTGGTACAGAACCAGTTCCGCATCGGGCTGATGCGTCTGGAGCGGGTAGCCAGGGAACGGATGAGTACCATTCCCACGGAAGCTGCTGTTCCCAGTGCCCTGATAAATACCCGTCCGGTGATGGCTGCAATCAGGGAGTTTTTCAGTAGTTCACAGCTTTCCCAGTTCATGCAGCAGACCAACCCCCTTGATGAACTGACCCACAAGAGACGCCTGTCAGCGATGGGACCGGGAGGGCTGTCGCGTGAGCGCGCCGGCTTTGAAGCCCGCGATGTCCACTACTCGCACTACGGCAGAATCTGTCCCATTGAGACGCCTGAGGGGCCGAACGTTGGCCTGATTGGCTCGCTGGCAACCTACAGTCGGATAAATAAATACGGTTTCATTGAAACACCATACCGTAAGGTTGTCCACGAGATAGGTAATACCGAAGAGCAACTGGTGGGTAAGACTGCCCGTGAGGACGTACTTGGTGATAACGGTAATATCCTGGTAGCAGAAGGTACCATTATCAGCGAAGAGCAGGCTGCCGAGTTGCGCGGTCTTTCCCCCAGGGACATAAAAGTCATGTCTTTTGTTTCCGGCGAGATTGTCTATATGACCGCCGATGTGGAGGATAAGTACGCTATCGCACAGGCTGATATCCGGCTGAACGAAAACAATGAACTTGTTGACACAAGGATTGAGTCCAAACTTGCCGGTAGTTACCTGCGAGAAGCGCCGGAAAAAATTGACTTCATGGATGTTTCGTCCAAGCAGATATTCAGTGTCTCGGCAGCGCTGATACCGTTCCTGGAACACGATGATGCCAACCGTGCCCTGATGGGCTCCAACATGCAACGGCAGGCTGTGCCCTTGCTACGCCCATCAGCACCGATTGTAGCCACCGGTATGGAGGTCGAGGCTGCCAAGCATAGCGGCCAGGTATTGCTGGCCACGAATGCGGGTGTGGTTACGTCGGTCACCAGTTCGGAGATAGTAATCACCAGGGATGATGGCGGCGAGGACCGCTACCCGCTGCTCAAGTTTGTCCGCACCAACAAGGGGACCTGCATCAACCAGCGCCCGATAGTGGGCAAGGGCGACCGCGTGAAGCCGGGTCAGGTGCTGGTGGACAGTTCATCCACGGAGCAGGGTGAGCTTGCCCTTGGCCAGAACCTGCTCTGCGCCTTTATGGTCTGGGAAGGCTACAACTACGAGGATGCCATCATAATCAGCAACCGTCTGGTTGAGAAGGACACTTTCACCTCCATCCACATTGAGAAATACGAAGTAGAAGCCCGGGACACCAAGCTGGGACCTGAAGAGATAACGCGGGACATTCCTAACGTGGGTGAAGAAAGCCTGCGGGAACTGGACGAGGAGGGCATTATCCGCATCGGGGCCAAGGTAGGCCCGGATGACATACTGGTCGGTAAGATTACACCCAAGGGTGAGACCGAACTCTCCGCTGAAGAGAAGCTCCTCCGTGCCATATTCGGGGAGAAAGCCCGCGAGGTGAAGGATACTTCCCTGCGGGTGCCTCATGGCGAGAAGGGGAAAATAGTCAATGTCAAAGTCTTTACCGGTGATGACCTGCCCGCCGGCGTCAACCAGTGGGTGCAGGTCTGGGTAGCACAGAAGAGGGCGGTTTCCGTGGGTGACAAGATGGCCGGAAGGCACGGTAACAAGGGCGTGGTTTCCATTATTGCCCCTGCCGAAGATATGCCGTTTCTTCCTGACGGCACACCGGTAGACATTATTCTCAACCCCATCGGCGTTCCGGGTCGGATGAACCTCGGCCAGGTCCTGGAGACCCATCTGGGCTGGATTGCCCAGATTCTGGGTATTAAGGTGCTCACACCAGTCTTTGACGGCGCCGATGCTGTTGACATTGAGGACGCCATGGCCCGGGCATGGATTGCCCAGAGGTCAGGAGTGATTGACCCTGACCCGAGCAACGGCAATACCATGGCGATAACGGAACAGGCTAGCGCGTGGGTGACCAGCAAGGGCTACGATGGCAAGAAGGCCTTTGGTGACGAATATCACGGAGTTGCCAAGGAGGTCTGTCTGCGCCTGTGGCTGGAAGAACAGGGTATCCAGAGCGGGAAACTCAAGCTAAAGAAGCTCGAGGAGGCCGCGCGTAAGGTTAATGAGGAGACAGGCCAGATTCCGCCCACTCTGGGCAAGGTCATCCTGTATGACGGCCGCACTGGTGCACCGTTTGACCAACCGATAACAGTGGGGATCACCTACATTATGAAACTTAACCATCTGGTTGAGGATAAAGTCCATGCGCGTTCCACGGGACCATACTCTCTGATAAGCCAGCAGCCCCTCGGTGGGAAGGCCATGTTCGGTGGCCAGCGCTTCGGTGAGATGGAGGTATGGACTCTGGAGGCTTACGGCGCTGCTCACAACCTCCAGGAAATGCTCACTATAAAATCGGACGACGTAAGCGGTCGCACCAAAGCCTATGAAGCAATTGTCAAGAATGAGGATATCCTCCAGCCAAGTGTACCGGAATCCTTCAAGGTGCTGGTCAAAGAACTGCAGAGCCTGGGGTTGTCCATTGAGGTGGTGAATGAGGAAAATAGAACGGTCCTTGGCAGGAGTGCTACCGCCGAAGAGTCCCCGCCGGAAGGGGAGTTGGCCTCCGGGGAAGAGATAAGTGCTGCGACCGAGACCGCCGAGGTATCCGTGCTTGAGGAGGCGTCCACTGCTGAAGAGGAGACCGCCACCACTGCGGTCATAGCTGAGGCAGCCGCACCGGAGACAGAGGCTGAGGCTGAAGAGGAGACAGCAACCACTG
>DAOUVG010000058.1 GCA_030667735.1 Dehalococcoidales bacterium | reverse complement strand
GAACTGGAGGACTGGAACTGCTGCGGAGCTTCCTCTGCTCACGCAACCAGTAATGAGTTAGCCCAGGCATTACCAGAGCGGAACCTCAGGCTGGCCAGCCAGGCGGGAATGGACCTCGTCGTCCCCTGTGCTGCCTGCTATTCAAGACTGAGAGCGGCAGAGAAAGAGATACTGGCCGGCACGACCACAGAGGGAGCTGCCGATAAATACCAGGGAGGCTTCGAGGTCAAGCACCTCGCCGATTTCTTCTGGGAAGACGTTGGCGAAGACGTGATATTACCGGAAGTAACCAGACCGCTCGCGGGTCTTAGCGTTGTCTGTTACTACGGATGCCTCATCACCAGGCCCCCCAGAGTCACCGATGTTGCCGACCCGGACAACCCGGAATCAATGGACAACCTGATGAAAACAGTGGGTGCGGATGTCCGGGATTGGTCATACAAGACGGACTGTTGTGGGGCAGGACACGTCCTCACCCTGCCCCGGGTAGCCCAACAGATGATACAGAAGCTCCTGGATATGGCACTGGAGGCCGGAGCGGATTCCATAGTCTCCGGGTGCCCGATGTGCCAGTCCAACCTGGACAGAGCTCAGGAAGATATCTCGCGAGAGACAGGTAAGAAATATAGCATTCCCATCTTATATTTCACGGAGTTAATGGGCCTGGCGTTCGGCGACCCCTCGGCCGGGAAATGGTTCTCAAGACACATAGTGGACCCAAGACCACTGCTCAAGCAGAAGGGCTTGCTCTGAGAGAGGTGCAGTATTGAGTAACAACGGTAGCAAAGTGAAGTCCGACCAGCAGAAAGTCGGTGCCGTGATGGTCGTCGGCGGAGGCATCTGCGGTATGCAGTCCGCCCTGGACCTGGCCAACTCCGGTTTCAAGGTCTACCTCGTTGAAGAGACCACCGCCATTGGTGGCAGGATGTCACAACTCGACAAGACCTTCCCGACCAACGACTGCTCGATGTGCATGATATCCCCCAAGCTGATTGAGGTAGATAAGCACCTCAACATAGAGATTCTCTCAAACTCCCGGGTGCAATCGCTGGAAGGAGAAGCCGGCGATTTTCAGGTAAAGGTGCTCAAGCGACCGCTTTATATCGACATTGAAAAGTGCAGCTCTTGTGGTGACTGCCTTGAGGCATGCCCGGTAGACCTGATAGATGACTTCGAGCAGGGCCTGACCACCCGTAAGGCCGTCCACAAGCGATATCCCCAGGCCATCCCCAGTGCCATGTTTATCAGTAAGGCGGCCAGACCACCCTGTAAGCTAAGCTGCCCCGCCGGTTGTAACGGGCAGGGGTATGTAGCCCTTATCTCAAAGGGCAAGTATTTAGAAGCCCTGGACCATATCAAACAATGGATACCACTTCCAGCGGTACTGGGTAGAATATGCCACCACCCCTGCGAACAAAACTGTAACCGCAGTGAAGTCGACGAACCGGTGGGCATCGCTCCCATGAAGAGATTTGCCGCCGATATCGTCAGGCAGAAACGAAATGCAGGTGAAATTCCACCCGAAGAAAAACCCGTAATTGACACCTCGAAGCCCATGGTGGCCGTCGTTGGCGCCGGGCCTTCGGGACTCACCTGTGCCCACGACCTGGTCAAGCTGGGCTACCCGGTTACCATCTTCGAGGCAAGCTCCCTTCCTGGCGGGCAGCTCCAATCGGCCATCCCCAGGTACCGGCTTCCCAAGGATATCCTGGCCGCTGATATTGAGGACATTATCAGCACGGGTATTGACCTGAGACTCAATACCCCGATAAACGACAACTTCTCATTGAAAGATGTGAAAGCGCAGGGTTACCAGTCTATCTACCTGGCAATCGGGGCACAGCTAAGTCGCAGCCTGCCGATACCGGGAGTGGAACTGCCGCAGGTTATGCTTGCCCTTGACTTCCTGCGAGACGCCAACGAGGACAAAGAAGTCAGCCTCGGCAAGCGAGTAGTAGTCGTCGGTGGCGGCAACGTAGCGATGGACGTCGCCCGGACGGCACGTAGGCTCGGTGTCTCTGAAGTCACTGCCGTTTGTCTTGAGTCACCGGAGGAAATGCCGGCGCACTCCTGGGAGATAGAAGAAGCCGAGGAAGAGGGTACCCGGATTGTCAACCGCTGGGGTCCCAGGCAGATTCTCGGCAAGGACGGCCATGTGACCGGAGTCGAGTTCGAGAAGTGCACCTCGGTATTCGATGATGAGGGAAGATTCAGCCCGACCTACGACCACGATATCACCACTGAAATTGACTGCGATACAGTGATTATAGCCATCGGACAGGCCGCCGAACTGTCTGTGCTGCCCGGGGAGACCGGCGTCACAACCACCCGGGGCGGCTGGCTTATTGCCGACCCGATGACAATGGCCACTAATGAGGAAGGTATCTTTGCCGGTGGCGACGGCGTTACCGGACCGAAATCGGCCGTCGAGGCAATCCAGCACGGTCATGAAGCCGCCATCTCCATAGACCGCTATCTCAACGGGATTGACCTTCACGAGAACCGGGACCACAAGGAACAGGAGCCGGCGTCGATTCCAACCGGTAAGCACGAGAAGAAGAAAAGGAACATTGCCAGCAGGATACCCCTGGAGCGAAGGGTATCCAGTTTCGATGAGATTGATGCCACCTTCACCGAGGAGGAAGCCCTGGCAGAGGCCGAACGTTGCCTTGACTGTGGCTTGTGCAGCGAGTGTCTCCAGTGCGTCGCCGCTTGCCAGGCTAAGGCCATCGAGCATGAGCAGACAGAGCAAGAGGTCGAGCTTCAGGTCGGTTCTGTCATCCTGGCTCCCGGCTTTGAACCGTTCGATGCCGCCATTAAGAGCGAGTATGGTTATGGCCGCATGCCTAATGTTGTCACTGCCATGGAATTCGAGCGCATCCTGTCTGCCTCGGGTCCATACCAGGGTCAGGTGCAGCGTCCGTCCGACAGCGAGCACCCGGCGAAAGTTGCCTGGATACAGTGCGTCGGTTCTAGGGATGAGACCTGCGACAGAGAATACTGCTCTTCGGTCTGCTGCATGTACGCTACCAAGGAGGCGATAATCGCCCGTGAACATGACAGCACCATCCAGCCCACTATCTTCTACAACGACCTCAGGGCTTATGGTAAGGGTTTCGAGAGATATTATGAGTCGGCCAAGAACAGGTTTGGCATACGCTACGTAAGGGGTATCCCTTCCGGAGTCAAAGAGTTACAGCAGAGCAAGAACTTACTCATTGAGCATGGTGGTGAGGACGGCCAGAAGGTACAGGAAGAGTTCGACATGGTCGTGCTATCGGTGGGAATGCAGCCATCGGCAAGCACCCGAGACCTGGCCGATACGCTCGGGATTGAGCTGGATAGGTTCGGGTTCTGCCTCACCGATAACTTCAACCCGAATGCCACATCGCGTGATGGCATCTATGTCGCTGGCGCGTTTGACGCCCCGATGGATATCCCTGAATCAGTAATGAGCGCCAGCAGTGCCGCCTGCCTTGCCTCGGAAGGTATCGCCGGGGCGCGTGGCACGCTGGTGACGGAGAAGGAATATCCCCCGGAGCAAGATACAAAAGGACAGGAGCCGCGTATCGGCGTCTTTGTCTGCCGCTGCGGTTCCAATATCGCCCGGGTGGTTGATGTCCCTGGTGTAGCGGAATACGCTGCCACACTGCCATTCGTGGTGCATGCTGAGGAAAACCTCTACACCTGCTCCGCTGATACGCAGAACAAGATAGTCGCCGCCATCAAAGAGAACGAGCTTAACCGCGTCGTCGTTGCCTCCTGCAGTCCACGCACGCACGAGCCGCTATTCCAGGACACGATACGTGAGGGTTGCCTTAACAAGTACCTCTTTGAGATGGCAAATATCCGTGACCAGTGCTCCTGGGTGCACGCCCTGCACATGCCGGAAGCCACCGACAAGGCCAAAGACCTGGTACGGATGGCAGTCGCCCGCGCTGTTACTCTTGAGCCGTTACACCAATCACAGGCCGAAGTGACGCGAAGGGCACTGGTCATCGGCGGCGGCCTGGCGGGAATGACGGCCGCCGTGGAATTCACCCGGCAGGGGTACGATTCGGTACTGATTGAGAGAGAAAACGAGCTGGGTGGCAATCTGCGAAACATTCACTATGTCCATGGTAGCCCCGAATCACCGCAGGTGCTGCTGTCTTCACTGGTAGACCAGGTGGAGAATGAGTCGAAGATAACCATCTACAAGGGCGCAAACATCCGGAGCTTCTCCGGATATGTCGGTAACTACGTAACAGAAATCACCACCGACTCCGGTGATATCACCGGGATAGAGCACGGGGTGGTCGTCCTTGCCACCGGCGCCACCGAGTACAAGCCCACCGAATACCTGTACGGCCAGTCTGGCCGTGTGCTGACACAACTCGAACTTGAGGGCAGGATTGCCGGGAGCGACGAAGGCATCCGGAACGCGCGCTCAGTGGTAATGATACAGTGCGTTGGCTCGCGTGAAGAAGGGCACATGTACTGTAGTCGCATCTGTTGCACCCAGGCAGTCTCCAACGCCGTCAAACTGAAAGAGGAGAACCCTGATATCGAGGTCTGCGTCCTCTACCGGGATATTCGCACCTACGGACTGAACGAGCTCCTCTACCGCCAGGCGCGGGAGATGGGAGTAACCTTCATCCGCTACGACGTGGACAGGAAACCCGAAGTCACTGATGACCAGGGGAAATTAACGGTACGAGTTTTTGATTCGGTTCTGGGGACCAACATCCTGTTGGAACCGGATTACCTTACCCTGAGCACTGCAATACGGCCCCACGACGACGCCGAGGAAATCGCCAGCAGGTTAAAGCTGCCACTCACGCAGGATAGATTCTTCATGGAAGCACACATGAAATTGCGGCCACTGGACTTCGTCAACGACGGGATGTACCTCTGCGGACTTGCCCACTCGCCCAAGACTGTTTCGGAGTCTATCACACAGGCAAGGGGCGCTGTGTCACGAGCGGTAACCATCCTCTCGCAGGCCCACCTCATGGTGGGCGGCGTTGTCTCTGTGGTGGAACAGGACAAGTGCGTTGGCTGTCTGACCTGTGTCCGCTCTTGTCCATTCGATGTGCCGAAGATAAACGCCGACGGTGTTGCCGAAATCGAAGCGGCTGCCTGCCAGGGTTGCGGCATCTGCGCCAGTATGTGCCCGCGTAAAGCAATCAAGCTGCAGCACTACTCAGATGAACAGGTAATGGCCAAGACGGCCGTGTTGAGCACTGCATAACTGCGAAAAGGAGACAGACATGGCAGAGGTTTATGAACCGAAGGTAGTCGCTTTCTGCTGCCACTACTGCGCCTACTCGGCGGCCGATCTTGCCGGCTCGATGCGCCTCGAGTACTCCCCTAACGTGCGGGTGGTGAAGCTGATGTGCACCGGCAAGATAGACACACTCCACCTGCTGCGAGCCTTTGAAGACGGAGTCGATGCCGCCTTCGTCGCCGGCTGAGAGGAAGGCGATTGCCATTTCCTGGAAGGAAATCTGAGGGCTAAAAAACAAGTAAAACATGCTAAGGAACTCCTCGATGAGGTCGGGATAGAGCCGGAGCGAATCGAGATGTTCAACATCGGTGCCTCCGATGCGCCGAAGTTTGCGGCCGCCTGTGATGAGATGACAGAAAGGGCGATACGTCTCGGTCCCAATCCTCTGAAAAGGGAGAAGGTGGAAGTATGATAGTTGCCGAAAGAAAACCGCTCGAAGAAATAAAGGAGAAGACAGCCAGCTACAAGAAGCTGCTAATCTTGGGCTGCGGTACCTGCGTCAGCGTCTGCCACGCTGGTGGCGAAAAAGAGGTTGGGCTGCTGGCAAGCCAGCTTAGAATGGCTCGAGAAATAGACGGCAACGAAATTGAGATTGGCGAAGCCACCGTGCAGCGGCAGTGTGACGAGGAGTATATCCTGCCGATACTGGAGATGGCCAGGGAATACGATGCTGTTCTCTCTATGGGCTGCGGCGCCGGGGTGCAATTCGTCGCCGGGATGCTGGAGCCGGAACCAGTAATTCCGGCACTGAACACGCGCTTCATCGGCGTAACCACGGCCGAGGGCACCTGGTCGGAGAAGTGCCGCGCCTGCGGCAACTGCCTGCTGGCCGACTACGGAGGTATCTGCCCGATAACGATGTGCGCCAAGGGCCTTGTCAACGGTCCCTGTGGCGGCTACAAGGATGGTAAGTGCGAGACGAGTAATGAGCGGGATTGTGCCTGGGTAATGATTTATGAGCGCCTGAGGAAGATGGGCCGGCTGGACAGCATGCGCGAGATACCGGACCTCAAGAACTACAGTGCCCAGAGCCATCCGGCACGGTATGTGAACGAAGCCTATACAAAGGCCGAAATAGCCGAATCCGGGGAATAGCCCAACGCCCAGGTAAGTACTACGGGGGAGCAAAGCTGCTCCCCCATTCCTTTTCCAGCTTTGCGACGGGTGCTCTTTCGGAATGTTTCCTTCGAGATCAACCGCGGCGAGCGGATCGCCATTGTGGGTTCCAATGGTTGTGTAAAGACAACGCTCCTCCGAGTTCTGACCGGATTGGAAGGTTCGGACTCTGGCCAGGTTTCATGGGCAGGGGCGCGTGCCGGACTTGGCCGTGACGTGATGGCGGGTGAGGGCGGTGATTTCGTCTACTACAATCAGGTACTGGATGATTTGGACTTGGAGGACATCGTAACGCACGCAGTCAACATCGTTGGCATGGCCTGTCGCGCCTCACGGAAGAAGGTGAATCGGTTCCTTTCGTTGTTGCAGTTTTCGGAGATGGATTCGAACCAACGGATTGAGACGCTCTCCGGTGGCCAACGGGCCCAGGTGGCTTTGGCACAATGTCTGCTCTCCGGCGCGGCGTTAGAAGAGTAGGCTCTTATTAGGTCGGCGACTGAAGACCCCTCGGCGATTTCAATGAATCGCAGAACTCTTGGGAAAACGCTTGAACGACCTTTGAGTCGAAGTCCAAAAATCAAGGCTTATAGAGCCAGGTTTTACATAATAGTATTTTGTTGCCTGAGGTCACAAGAAACCGAGCCGTGATATTTGACCTTTTCGGGGCACTAATCGGTGACCTTGCAGGACCCCGATACAGAGATGTCCGTATACGCTTGGCGTCAGCTCTATGTGTGCCCGCCGCCGACTTTCTCAAGGGGTGGGATGATACCTGTTATGCAAGGAATACAGCAAGTTAGCAGTCCGGCGATTTTCTCAATAATCACCGATTTACAGACAGGGTGTTTCCAGTCTTGGGCTTTCTTGCTTAACAAGTGATACAATGCCTGTTAATGTATCCCGGATGTTGATTCGTGAAGTAAGAATATCCAGGGCCTGATTCCGGTTATAAACGTGTATTACTTACGCTTGCAAATGTAAAGAAAGAAAAGGTCTGCTCTGCGAAAAGCATGACGATGATAACAAAAGACTGGACACAGGGCAGTATCATTAAAAATCTGTTTGGGCTGTCATGGCCGATGGCGCTAACCGAAGGCTTCGGTTCGCTGGTGATGACGGTTGACCTGATATGGGTGGGCAGACTGGGTTCGGCTGCTATCGCCAGTGCGGGTGTCGGCGGTATGGTTTCCATGCTGGTAATGGGTGCCAATGTCGGTCTGATAATGGGGGTACGGGCGATAGTAGCCCGTTTTGTCGGGGCGCGAGACATTAGTAGCGCCAACCACGCGGCCACACAGGCTCTCGTAATCGCAGTCGGTTTTGGTTTAGTGGCAGTATTGGCAGGAGTAACGCTTGCCGAGTCTGTCATGAACCTGTTCGGATTAGAACCTCAGGTTGTCTCTGAAGGCGTGACATACGTCAGGATAACGTTAGCCGGTGCTCTGGCCT
>DAOUVG010000065.1 GCA_030667735.1 Dehalococcoidales bacterium | reverse complement strand
TCTCGCCACACTCACACTCACCCAAGTTCCGATTGCCGCCGCATTCCGGACAGATGCCTTTGCAGTCGGGAGAACAGATGGGGCTAGCAGGCAAACCAAGCCACGTATACTCTCGCACCAAGGGAGTGAGATCGGCGCAGCCATGGGTGTCCACCCGAACCGGACGTTCCCGGGTCAATTCTGCACCGGGCAGGCTGATGATGTCCTCAAGCTCAATCGTAATCGGCAATTCGACACCAATCACCTCTCCTTTGTAGTTCGACATCTGAAGCGACATACTCTCCTTCATGTAGTTAACGGCATCACCAAGCTGGTCGGTACCAAGGGAGGTCTGTTCATAGTTCTCCTGGTCCATGAAGTAGTAGATGTCCCCGTCCCGGTACAGGTATTGCATTTCCCGAAGTTCGATGCGTGCCCGGACCAGTTTATCGTTCGACTGAAAAGACCGTTCAAAGGTATGTCCACCCCGGACATCACGCAATTTCACCTTTGCCAGGGCAGTACGCTTCTGCTTGATGTGCTGGTAGTCCATTACCTGGTAGAGCTTCCCATCCAGTTCAATAACTATGCCCTTTCTCAATTCGGAACCGCTTATCATATCAGACTTTAACCTCCGGTCATATTTAGTTTCATTGCCCTGGAAAGCAGCCTTGCCGTACCGTTTTCCATCACTGCCAGGTCTTCAATCCTCACTCCTCCCCAGCCGGGGAGATAGATTCCGGGTTCAATGCTGAAGACCATGCTCGCTCCCAGTGTACCGGTGGCGTTCGGACCGAGGCGTGGCTCCTCGTGTGCTGCCAGCCCGACACCGTGACCGAGGGAGTGCCCGAATGCTTCACCATATCCTGCTTGCTCTATTACCTTGCGGGCAAGGCTGTCCGCTTCGTGGCCACTGATACCTTCCCGGATGCCCTCAATTGCTGCCAGCTGGGCTTCCAGAACGGTATTATAGACCCGCTTGAAAGTATCATCCGGTGTGCCCAGGCAGAGTGTGCGGCTGAGGTCGCTGCAATAGCCGCCGACTCTGGCCCCCATGTCGATGACTATCGTTTCGCCTGCCTGAATCCGGCGGTCGGAAGGGTGGTGGTGGGGCAGGGCGGCATTGGGGCCGGAAGCGACAATGATATCGAACGGCATTCCTTCGCTGCCGGACTCCCGCATGGACTTCTCCAGCTCCCAGGCGACCTCCTTCTCCGTTATCCCCGGCTGTATCCTGTCCGCAACCTGTTCAAGGGCGCTATCGGATATTGCAGCGGCTTGAGATATTGTATCAATCTCTGTGGGTTCCTTGGTAGCCCGTAGCGATTCCACCATTCCGTCAACAGGGGCAAGGTCAAGGTTGGGGTTGGTCCCGGCCAGCACTTCAGTCAGTTGTCGGTGCAGGGCGAAACTGACATCCCCGGCCTCAAAACCGAGCTTGCCGGAGTCCACCCCGGCAACAAATCCGGGAAGCCAGGCGGATATCGGGCCGGTTATCTGGAAGATGCTGCAGTCAGGTGCTTGCCTTTCCGCCTGCTCCGTGTAACGGAAGTCGGTGGCCAGGATTGCGCCGCTGGCAGTGACCAGCAGGTAGCCCGCCGAGCCATCGAATCCGGACAGGTAGGACCGGTTCTCCGGCTGCGAGATAAGAATGGCAGAAAGCTCCTGCCCGGCAAGCTCCCGGCGAAGGTTAGTTAATCTGTTGTTCAACCTGTTCAGCCTCTTTCTGGGTTTTCGCCAGTGGGTGGGCCGAGAGATACACCTTCCGGGCCTGACTCTTACTAACTTGAGTGTATATCTGTGTAGAAGAAAGGTCGGCGTGTCCCAGAAGCTCCTGGACTACCCTGAGGTCGGCACCGCCATCCAGCATATGGGTGGCGAAGGTATGACGCAGTATATGGGGGTGTACCCTCCGACCAATACTGGCGACACGGGTATACTTTTCCAGTATCTTCTGTGCCCTTCTTTCAATAAGCCGTTCTCCCTGGCGATTCACGAAAAGGGCATCGCCGCTCTTCTCGCCTAGAAGCTCCGGTCTGCCGTAGTCGCGGTAAGCTGCAAGAGCCCGGGCGGCTGGTTCTCCGATGAGGACCATGCGGTCCTTGGCGCCCTTACCATGATAGACCCGGACTTCATTCATGTTAAGGTTAATGTGTTCAAGGTTAAGTCCGACCACCTCACTGACCCGGAGTCCCGAGGCATAGAGTAGCTCCAGCAGGGCACGGTCGCGCAGACCCTCTGCCTTTGACAGGTCCGGCGCTTCCAGTAGCCGTACTACCTCCTCGACAGACAGGACCAAGGGCAGGTACTGGTCACGTTTGGACGAGATAATCATCTCAGCAGGATTTGACGGGAGAATTTCCTCCCGTACAAGGTACTTGAAGAAAGACTTTATTGCCGATAGTCTCCGGTTAATACTGTTTCTGACGACACCCTGCTCCATCAACCAGCCGAGGTAATCGCGAATGACCTGTCTGTCAACCTGGTCCAGGGTATCCACATTCTTCAGCCTGAGGAACTGGAAGAAGCCTTTCTGTCCTTTCTCGGTGGTGCCACCGAGCAGGTCACTGGCATAGTTGCGTACCGTGTACCGGGAGGCGTTCTTCTCCGCGGTCAGGTAGTTGATGTATCGGTCAAAGACTTGCTGCATGTGTCTGGTCCTGCGGTAGCTTCTCCCTGTGCCCGCACTTGGTGCATTTTGCCTCGGTATTCCGGTATTCGGTCATGATGGAACCGCATTGCGGACATGGCGTGGGGAGTGGTTTCGCAAATATGGCGAAGTCACAATTCGGGTAGTTAGAGCAGCCGTAAAAAGTGCGCCCCTTCTTGCTTCTTCTCTCCACTAGGTCACCGCCGCACTTGGGGCACTCAACCCCGGTCTTTTTTTGATAGGACTTGGTGTATTTGCAGTCAGGGTAACCGGTGCAGGCCAGGAACTTCCCGAAACGCCCGGTCTTCACCGCCAGTGGCTTCTCGCATTTAGGGCAGGTCTCCTCGGTCAACTCTACGGGAAGCTCCACCCGCTCCATGACCTGCGAGGCATTGCTGAGACTCTTTTCGAAAGGGGTATAGAAGCCCTGGACGACATCTACCCAATTGCCTTTGTTGCTGGCTATTTCGTCGAGTTCGTCCTCCATACGGGCGGTGAACTCAATGTCAACGATATTCGGGAAATGCTGACTTATGAGGTCACTTACTATCATACCCAGTTCGGTGGGCTGGAGTATCCCCCTGGTCCTGGTAACATACTCGCGTGTCTGGATGGTGGAAAGAGTGGGAGCGTAGGTACTGGGGCGCCCGATGCCATACTGCTCCATCATCTTGATGAGGCTGGCCTCGGTGAAACGCGGTGGCGGCTGGGTGAAGTGCTGTTCCGGGAAAAGCCCGAGCAGGTCCAGCGCATCACCCTTTTTCAGGGTGAGTATGGGAGAACTGGCCACAGGTTCCTCTTCGTCCCTGTCTTTCTCCTCGGTATAGAGAACGGTAAAGCCGGCAAACCGGTTCACCGAACAGGAAGCCCGCATTAGATAGTTCGTCCGGTGCTCGCGACAATCGGCCTGTATATCAACCGTGGTACTGTCGTAGACCGCTGCTGCCATCTGGCTTGCGACCATCCTTTTCCAGATAAGCTCGTAGAGCTTGAACTGGTTACTGGTGAGGTACTGCTTGACCTGGGAAGGTTCCCGGTGAATCCTGGTGGGACGGATTGCCTCGTGTGCCTCCTGCGCTCCCTTGACCCTTCGGGAGAAGGAGCGGGCGTGCGGCGGAAGAAAGTCAGCGCCATATCGACTGCTGATGAACTCCCTGGTCTCGACCACCGCCGGACGGGCTACCTGGATGGAGTCGGTCCGCATGTACGTTATCAGCCCCACGCTTCCCTCGTCACCAATCGGGAGACCTTCGTAGAGCTGCTGTGCCAGGGCCATTGTCTGTTTTGCGCTGTATCTGAGTTTGTGGTAGGCCTCCTGCTGGAGCGTACTGGTTATAAAGGGAGGTGCCGGCTGGCGGTTTATCTTCCTGGACTTTGTCTTGTGGACACAGTAATCACTCTGTTCAAGTCGGGAGCCGAGCTTATCGGCTTCATCCTTGGTGTGGATGTCCAGTTTGGTGCCATCCAGAAGGCCCACCAGTGAAGACCGAAAGGCGTTCTCCTTCTTAGCTTTGCCGTTGCTTCGGTGCAGCTCGGCTTCAAGGCTCCAGTATTCTACCGGGACGAAGCTCTCAATCTCCCGTTCCCGGTCAACTATCACTCGTAGTGCCACCGATTGCACCCTGCCGGCTGACAGGCCACGCCTGACCGTTTTCCAGAGTAACGGGCTTATCTTGTAGCCTACCAGACGGTCCATGATGCGCCTGGCCTGCTGGGCGTTTACCAGGTGTATGTCAATCGCGCGGGGATGCTTGAAGGCCTGCTTGATAGCGTCTTCTGTGATTTCGTGGAAGACAACGCGGTGTAAGGGTTTATTATTCGACTGTATAACTGAAGCCAGGTGCCATGATATGGCCTCACCCTCGCGGTCGGGGTCGGTAGCCAGATACACTGTAGATGCCTTCTTGGTGGCGTCCTTGAGTTCCTTAACCGTCTTGCTCTTGTCCCGGGGCACCACGTACTTCGGCTCGAAGCCGTTTTCCACGTCCACTCCCAGGCGGCTCTTGGGAAGGTCACGGATATGACCCAGAGACGCCTTTAGCTCATAGTCGCTGCCCAGTATCCTGCCCAGGGTCCTGGCCTTGGCCGGCGATTCTACTATAACGAGATTCTTCTTCTGTTTACTCAACTTTTATCCTGTATTCCTGTCTTGCTTCCCGAGCAAGGACATATTTCATACTTCCTATTGTCCTGACCAAACCCTTCAATTCCATCATCGCCAGGGTGCTGCTGACCGTTGAAACAGGCAGACCGCTGGCACGGCAGACCTCGTCAACATGTGTGGGCTCGGTGGACAGTTGCTTGAGAAGGAGAGACTCGGTATCCGATTCCGGCAGGACCTCTTTCATCTCAATCTGCTGGGCAACCGCCCCGAGGTTCAGTTCCTCCAGTATGTCCCGGTAGTCGCGGACCAGCTTGGCACCCTCCTGGATGAGGCGGTTGGTGCCCCGGCTGGTCGGAGAAAGAATGCTGCCGGGGACAGCAAGGACCTCCCTGTTCTGCTCCAGTGCCATGTTGGCGGTGATAAGGGCACCACTGGTCGTTCCCGCCTCGACGACGAGGACACCGAGACTAATACCACTGATAATCCGGTTGCGACGCGGAAAATACTCCGGTTTTGGCCGTGTGCCCAGAGGGAACTCACTGATAAGTGCACCCTGCTGTACGATTCGTTGGGCCAGGCTGGTGTTCTCAATGGGGTACACAATATCCAGTCCGTGAGCAAAGACGGCGATACTTCTGCCGCCGGCATCAAGGGCGCTGCGGTGTGCTATGGAATCTATCCCCTTGGCAAGACCGCTGGCAACGGTAATACGGCTCCCGGCCAGGTCAGCCACAATCTCCTCGGTCACCTGTCTCCCGTATGCACTCGCCCGCCGGGTACCGACAACCGCCAGGCACCACTCGTCCTCGGGGAGCAGGGAGCCACGGATATAGAGTATCGGGGGATGGTCATGGATTTCCTTCAAACGAGAAGGGTAGAGTGCATCGTGCCAGGTAAGCGCCTGTATCCCGTACCGCTCCAGCTTCTCCATTTCCGCTTCCAGGTCCACTCTTGGGCGCCAGGACACGATGGCACGCACCACGTTCTTGTCAAGCCCGGCCCGGATAAACTCGTCGGGTCCCGCTTTCCAGGCATCTTCCAGGTTGCCAAAGTGGGTCTCCAGCCGGTTGAGCCGGGCACTACCGATACTGGGAATAAAACTGAAGCCTATCCAGTACTTAATATCTTTCTTGCTGTTTTCCAAAGCATAATTATTCTAGCACAGGGGGTAGGGTACGGCAATTGGCTGAGTCTACAGCACGCCGTGCGAAGGCAAGTCACGCTCAACCGGTCGGTAATATGCCGACCGGCCTAGTCCCGGCTTTTCCGCATGAACAGCGCACAAATGATTGTGACCGCCACCATTGTTACAGCGGCCGCACTGTAACCGGCCTGAAAGGCAAAATTGTCGAAAAGGTAGCCCATGACCGGCATGATAAGGCCGGGTCCTCCGCGGCTGGCAAAGTAATAGAAGCCCAGTACCGTCGAGCGATTGCGCTTCGAGGTGTGGGCAATGATGTAGGACTCCGAAACCGGCATACCGATGTACTGGCAGGTGCCCATCAGCAGCAGCACCAGCGACAGACCCCAGCCAAAGGATACAAAGTTGAGCAGGTAGATAGCCGGTCCGGCAATCAGGCACACTGTCAGCAGGACCGGCAATTTGCCGAGTCGGTCCGATAGGTAGCCGCCAAGGGGACCGGCCACGAGTCCGGCGAAATGGGCCACAGCCAGCAGACCGGCGGCGGCTTCATTGCTGGCTCCCAGACGGTCCACAGCAAAGACCGGAGAGAAAGAAATCGACGAGAAAATCAGTACCTGGAGGACTACGCCAAGTGCTGTGAATGGCAGCAGGCGCCGCATACCACCCTCAGTAGAGGATGTCTCTACAGAGTCGTCGGGCGCTACTGTTTGTGGTCGGCTCGTGTATCCCCTTCGGCCCAGGAGCACGTACAGTACGATGCCGAAAACAAGTGTGGGGATGGACAACGAAATAAAGGTGCTCCGCCAGCCGATGGCACCAGCAATACCGGCAGCGATAAGCGGGGTCAGGAAGAAACTGGCTGTGCCTCCTATCTGATGTATGCCCAGGGCACTGCCGCGATTTTTCTCGTCAACCGACGCTGATACCAGGGGCGAGGCGGCGGGATGGTAGCCGCCTCCGGTCAGCCCCAGCAGTACCAGGCTGATGGATATAAACACGTAGGTCGGTGAGAAACCGGTAAGCAGACCGGCGACAGCCACACCGGAGATGCCCACAACAATCAGATTACGGGGGCCGATACGGTCGGCCAGCCAGCCTCCGGGCAACTGGGCGATGCCATAGGGCAGGTTATATGCTGAACCCAGAAACCCAAGCTGCGTCTTGGTGAGAATGAAATCATCCCGAATGAAGGGCAGGAGCGGTGTCAGCAGCGCCCCTACAACGTGATGACTGAAATGTGCCAGCACGAAGAGGGGCACCAGGCCGGTAATAAATGAGCGGAGACGGGGCCCCAACCGGGAAAAGAATGAACGATTGTCAGTGTTCTCTATCGCGGGTATCCTTTCAGAACATTCCCGTGGGCTGGCGGAGAGGGTGGGATTCGAACCCACGGTAGCACGAAGCTACACGCGCTCTCCAGGCGCGCCTGATAGGCCACTCCAGCACCTCTCCTCAATAGCTAAATAAGAAGTCAGATTATATTAATATGTTTTCTTGCTACAATATACTTCGCATGATGGCGGAGAGGGTGGGATTCGAACCC
>DAOUVG010000169.1 GCA_030667735.1 Dehalococcoidales bacterium | reverse complement strand
TCGGGGGAGAGCCGGACACTTCGACTTTTCTTGCCATCACACCTCTGATTGCTGCCGGTGTCTATCCCGGTTTCGAAGTAACGCTATCAGCCACGCCGGCCCGCTCCTATTATGCAGTCCTCTACTACGATGACCCGGCGGATGGCGAGTTCACCTTTATATCCGGAGGAACTGAAGACCCATCGGTCAAGGTCGGTGGCAGCACTGTTGAGGAAGTCTTTACGGCAGGTCAGTAGATGTGATATCTGACGGTACCTGTGCCGACTCTACGGAGCACCGAACACGGGAGGTGACCGACTGGTCGGCTTAACTTATACTGTTGAGGAGGTTTGCCAGGATGTTCAAGACCAGGCTGACAGAGATGCTGGGAATCGAATGCCCCATAGTTGCCGGCGGCATGAGAGACATTTCACGAGCCGAACTGGTGGCGGCGGTATCAGATGCCGGCGCACTGGGAATACTGGACTCGTCCCGATTCAAGACGGCAGAGGGATTGCGTGAGGAGATAAAGAAGACGCAGAGCCTGACCGACAAGCCCTTCGGAATCAACATCACGCTATTTCCGTGGGGAGATGCCGAGCTCAACGACCGCTTCATCGAGGTGCTGGTGAAAGAGGGCGTCAGGGCTGTGGAAACCTCGGGATTCAGGGGTCCCGGCGAATTCATGGAGCGTCTGAGAAACGGTAACGTCAAACTGATTCACAAAGTGGCGGCGGTGAAGCATGCCATTGCCGCTGAGCGGGAGGGGGCGGATGCCGTGACCATAGTGGGTTTCGAGCAGGGCGGTGCTCTGGGTCGTGAAGATGCTACTACCTTCACCCTCGTTCCCAGAACGGTGGACGAGGTGAAGATACCGGTACTGGCCGGGGGTGGCATCGGGGACGCGCGCGGCCTGGTTGCTGCGCTGGCGCTGGGTGCTGAGGGAGTCGTGATGGGTACTCGTCTGCTGGCCACCAAAGAGTGTATGGTGCATCCGGCGTTCAAGGAATGGATGGTCCAGGCGAAGGAGACCGACCTCGCCATAATCGGTCGGTCGGTGGGCAGGAAATCGAGGGTAATCAGGAACAAGGCCACCGCGGAGATTATGGACCTGGAGGCAAAGGGTGCCTCCGGTGATGAGTTGCTGCCACTGTTCGAACGAAGTGCGCCCTCGGTTATGCAGGATGGCGATGTCGTGGATGGCCGGGGAGGTTGCGGCCAGGTGGTCGGGCTGGTCCATGGTGTTGTCAGTGTGAAGGAACTGATTAACTCAATGGTTGAGGAAGCACTCGCTTTACGGAAGCGCCTGGATGGGATGCTCCCCACTTCCTGACGTGGGATACCTCGGGAAAGTCACTGTTTTCGCAAGAGGGACAGGCCCCGGTTCATAACTGAAGATGGCCTCCAGGTACGCTCCGTTTCATTCGAACATAGCAAATAAGAAGCCCAGGGACAGGAATACTCACATCCCCGGGCTTCCGTTGCGATGCAGCCTCTCTTCTATCCGGTCAACACCCACCCATCTGAAAGATGGGCACCCACCCATCTGAAAGATGGGCATTAATCAAATCTATTGGCAATTAACCCTCGGTGGTGATTAGCATCGCCGAAGGCCGAGTCTGCTGACCTGGACCGTTTGAAATAGAGGTGCATATCATGGTCCCAGGTGAAACCTATGCCGCCGTGTAGCTGGATTCCTTCGCCACAGACCGCCTTGTAAACATCTCCACAGTAGCTCTTGGCCATGGAAACGGCTATTTGCGTATCCGGGGAGCCGTCCTTTATCACCTCGGCTGCCCACTCCATCAATGACCTGGCGTATTCAAGTCCACTGTGCATATCGGCACACTTGTGCTTGATGGCCTGGAAGCTGCCGATGGGTACACCGAAAGCAATCCGGTCCTTGGCGTAGTTGACGCTTGTCTCCAGCACCCACTCACCACCGCCGACCATCTCAGCGCATAATACTGCCCGTGCCTTAAGTGCCATGCTCTCAAGGATAGGCCACCCCTGGTCAACTTCACCGATGATGTTGCTGGCCGGGACTGCCACCCTGTTGAGCATCAGTTCATACTGCTTTCTGGTCTCATCCATAGTTAGCAGCGGCTTTATGTAGATACCCCACTCGGTCGCGTCCACCATGAATAAAGTGATGCCCTCCTCGGGGTTGGCGCTGCGCCCGGTGCGAGCGGCCACAAGGATGTAGTCTGCCGCTTTAGCATCGGGGACAAACATCTTGGTGCCGCTGATAATATAGTCGTCACCACGGGGAGTAGCTTTTAACTGAACGGCACCCGGCCAGAAGTCGCCGTCCTCTTCCAGTACGGCCAGGGTGCAGACCAGGTCTCCGCTGGCTATTTTGGGGAGGAACTCCTGTTTCTGTTCCTCGGTACCTGCTTCCAGGATGGGCATACCTGCGAGAAGCATGGTGGAGAAAAAAGGACCGGGCATCATCGCACGCCCCATCTCTTCACAGAGGATGGTAAGGTCCCTGAAGTTCATCTCGGAACCCCCGTATTTCTCCGGAAAGACCAGGCCCAGCCAGCCTACCTCGGCCATCTTCTTCCACAACTCCGGAGAATGGCCCACCTCGTCTTCCATCATCTGTCTGACGAGTGTCTTGGGGCATTCATTCTCGAGGAAGTCTCTAGCCATTGTCTTGAGCATTTCCTGCTCTTCATTGAGGATGAATTCCATTGTATCGCTCCTTCTATTAAATCGGAACCCGTATCTGGTACTATCGGGTGCCGAAATCTATTATCTGGGCAGGCCCAGTACCCTCTCGGCAATAATGTTGCGGTTAATCTCCGAGGTACCCATCTCGATGGTAGCACCGAGCGACCGGAGCATATTGTACACCCAGTCGCCGTTGTCTACCGCCCGTGACGAGCCCCGCACCATCTGGGAGTATGCCCCCAGAATCTCCATCGTAAGGTTGCCTCGGCGTTGTCTCATCTCCGCCTGGAAGTTCTTGAAAACGGAGGCTTCATTACCCAGGGGTAGCCCCTTTCGCATCTTGGCGGCCATGCGTGTGCCACTCCATCTCATGGCCTGGGTCTCAATGGCAATCTGGACTATCTTCTGCCGAAATGCTTCATCCTCCCAGACGGACTTGCCGTAACGTTTGGTGTTTTTAGCCAGGTTGACAAGACTATCGGCATCAAGTAGACCTTCCATTCCAATGCCGGCAAGAGCACTGCCTCCCCCTTCGAAGCCGCCGCCACCGCTCCTCTCCGCCATCAGGGCGGTCATGGCAACATACCAGCCCCTGCCTTCTGCGTCTATCATGTTCTCGTGGGGAATGCGCATATCATCGAAGAATATCTCACCAAACTCGGCTTCGCCCGACATCTGGCGAAGCGGCCTGCGACTGAAACCGGGGGTGTCGGTGCTGAAGACAAAGTAGGTCAGATTACGGTGACGGGGAGCTTCGAGGTCTGTCTTCGCTACCAGCAGACTCCAGTCGGCAAACTCCCACATGCTGGTCCAGCACTTCTGTCCGTTGACCACCCACTCGTCGCCATCTCTCTTGGCCGTAGTCTGAACGTTGGCCAGGTCGGAACCGGCGTCGGGCTCCGAGAATCCCTCGCACCAGCTCTCCTCGCCGCTCAGTATTTTGGGTATGTGGCGCTTCTTCTGCTCTTCATTGGCATGAGCCAGGATAGCCGGTGCTGCCACGAGCATTCCGAGGGACAATGGCCCTCCGGGTGTTCCGGTGCGGCCCAGTTCCGCGCGGATGACGGCTATCTCATCACGGGGACGTTCGATGCCACCATACTCCTTGGGATAGCCGAAACCGGTATAGCCGGCATCGTACAGCTTCCTTGTCCACTCTTTACCCTGCTCGTGTTGCTCTCTGGAATATGATGGAGGTGGCTTGTACTCCGGTGTTCCCCATCCCTTGGGGAGATTCGCCCTCAACCAGGCGCGTACTTCTCGCCTGAGAGCGTTCAGGTTTTCTGATTTCTCCGTAGTCATATTGAACCTCCTTTCGTCGTACTATATTGAAATCCCTGCGGAGACGTCATTAAAGGCAGAAGTGAGAAATGGGCGGTAGGCCAGTGGCTTTTCAGGTTCGGGTCCTGTAAGTGATGTATGTGCCACAGAATATTCTTGTGGTGCAAAGGGACAGCCACAGTTTAGGTACTTTATGATAAATGCATTCAAGCGCATAACTCGAACTCGCTTACACAGTGTATGAGCATCGTCCGAGAATGTCAAGCAGTTAAATGGGGATTATTATGCTCCTGGTATTACGTGACATAAAAACGATTCAGTTATTGCTGCAGAGTGAATTAAGCTCATATGCCCCCGACTAATCGGCGTATCTCAGGCACGGCTAACGGGAAGGCCGGCATATCCTGCACTGGCCTCCCACAGTGTTTGTTCTGGTGGACAGGACCGGCTTGGCAGTGTGCTGAAAAAGGGGAGTCCAGAGGGGGTACCGCCCCTTCTGAGGGGCGCCCCCACTTCTGAGAGGGGCCCCTTTTGGC
>DAOUVG010000214.1 GCA_030667735.1 Dehalococcoidales bacterium | reverse complement strand
TGACTACGTGACCAAGCCCTTCTCCTCACAGGAGCTTAGCGCGCGCGTTCGTGCTGTCCTGCGCCGGACAATGCTCTGGGGGGAACGCGGGCCTGTTACCTTTCAGTGTGATGACCTTGCGGTGGATTTTGCTCGGCGCAGGGTGATGGTAGGCAGTCATGAGGCAGACCTGACATCCACGGAATACAGAATATTGTGCTATCTGGCGGGGAATGCTGGACGGGTTGTCACGCCTGACCAGATTCTGGAGCGTGTCTGGGGAGAAGAGTATGCCGGGGAGACCCATCTGTTGCAGGTCTATATTGCCAGATTGCGAAAGAAGATAAAGGATGATACCAGGAACCCCCGGTACATACTTACCAGATCGGGTATAGGCTACATGATGAGAATATCTAACTAGCTATGTGAATACGGCGAGACCGCGTACTTGAAGTATTCCGGGGAAGAGCCTTCCATGAACAGGGGAGGCTCTTCTTTGTCCCGGAATGTTCGGTGGTTTTACTATCTCCTGCCAATTCCCATGAACACAATCCCGCATAAGGATGTCACTTGTCGCTTCCCTGCTTAGACAATTGGCACGTGGGCAATCAGCCCCATCCCAACTGTTATCTTTCAAGCGGGAAGTAGTATCTTTCCATCTATTCGGTTTATACCTTGCCAGACAATCTATTGCCCCATCGTCCTGTAAGGATTTGTTGAGGATTCCCCACTACTTAGTGACTACGGTGTGAGTTACTTTCGTTAAACTGAGAGCATCCGTAACTAGTGTTGAATATGAGACAGGTGCGACATAGGTTGATGCCGTGTCAACAAAGCCAAAGGAGTGAATCGGACCATGGATGTGAAGACAGATAGAACTGACCATCAGCAGAGAATGGAAGAGTGGTGTCCGGAGCACATTACCACCGGAGTAGCCGCCGAGTTCTGTGGGGTAAGCAAGGTTACTGTGCTGAGGTGGATTCAGCGCGGGTACATGGTGGCATTCCGGTTACCTGAAGGTCACTATCGGATACGTCGGGGAGATTTCGCTAATTTCTTGAGGGAGCACAGTATACCTCCCATTCATCAGGGCACAACCAATGCAGATAAGGAGGGCGATTAACATGGTGGGTGTTGGATAAAGGAAGAGCGCACCAATGATGATGCAGAAGAAACTAGGCACTAAAAGAAGCGCAGGAGGCACAACTATGAAAGGGTTACTTGGAAAGCTCCACGGTAACAAGGGTTTCACACTGGTGGAGTTGCTCATAGTCGTTGCAGTTCTCGGAGTACTGGCTGCCATCATTGTTCCCAGCATGACCGGAGTCGTTGGGCACAGTGAGACCCAGGCAGCTGCCGCTGAACTGAGCACAGTACAGGCGGCCATGAATACCATGATGGCCAGGGAAGGGCTGGGGACAGTAACAGCCGTTACCACGGCGACGAGTACCATGACGAGTTTCCCCGATGGGACTTATCCCCTTTCGCCAAACTACCTGCAGGCGTCAGCAACCAATGGCACCTACACCTGCACTGCGGGGGGTGTGGTAACGCAGGTGAGCACTGGCTATTAGAGGTACCGTTAGACTCAACCGGAGGCAGCACACATGAGTAAAAAGATATTGGTTATTGAAGATGACCCGGTGGTAGCAAGGTTGATGCAGTATACGCTTACCAAGCATGGTTACGAGGTACAGACCGCATCCAACGGGCTGGAGGGGCTGAGAAAAGCAAGGCAGGAAAGGCCGGACCTCATCATGCTGGACGTAATGCTACCCGGAATAGACGGCTTCGAAATTTGCCATCGCCTGCGTGCTGAGTTCCAGGGTGACAATATACCTATCGTGATGCTTTCCGGGAAAGCACGAGAAGCAGACAGGACAACCGGGCTTGGCGTTGGTGCGGATGATTACCTCGTCAAACCCGTGTCCCCATCCATAGTGGTCAGTGGGGTAAATGGATTCCTGGGGGCATGAACCGGAAACAAGAAGTACCCGGGACTGAGGAGAAGAAGGGTGGCCAAGGGTAAAGTGCAGGCATTAAGCGATACCGTGTCCCAGGAGGATCTTGCCGAGATGCTGGTCAAAGAGGAGTTACTCACTGCCGGGCAACTCCAGAGGGCCTTTGATGTGCAAAAAATTAAGGGGGGCATGCTGAGTGATGTTCTACTGGACGAGGGTCTGGTTACGCCTGAGGACCTGGCAATAATCAACAGCATTCAACTCAATGTACCACTGATTGACCTTAAGAGGCATGAAATTCAGCCGCAGGCTCTGAAACTGGTCCCCGAGGATATGGCCAGAGAGCGTATGCTGATTCCACTGGACATAGTTGGAGAATCACTGCTTGTGGCCATGGCCAATCCCGGAGATGCAGGCGCCATAGAAGACATCCGGACTCGGGCCAGGATGAACGTTGAGGTATCCCTGGCACTCGCAGAAGACATCCAGCAGGCGATTGACCTTAACTACCGCTCCATGGGAGAGCTGGAAAAACAGGTAGAGGAGTTTGCTCCTCCCGCTAAGGAAGCCGATGAGGCGCTCTCAGAGCTTGTCGCCCGGACTCCCGTTGCCAGGAGCCTGGACCTGCTTCTCACCAAGGCAGTACGGGACAGGGCCTCGGATATTCATATTGAACCGCAGGAGAACAGGCTCCGGGTACGCTTCCGTATCGATGGTGTCCTGCATGAGGTTTTCTCACTACCGCTACATGCTCACTCAGCATTGGTGTCCCGCATCAAGATACTGGCTGACCTGAATATCGGGGAGAGAAGGCGTCCGCAGGACGGCCAGTTCTCAATAAAAATCGGGGAGAAGAACGTAGATATTCGTGCCACAACTATGGAGACCACCCACGGAGAGAGGGTTACGTTGCGGATACTGGACAAGGCGTCCTCTCTCTTCACGTTGTCGGACCTGGGAATGCTGCCTGACGCTCTTAGCAGGTTCAAGACAATGCTGGCAAGCCCTTACGGAATGATTCTTGTCAGTGGCCCCACCGGTTCAGGGAAAACAACAACCCTCTACGCCTCGGTTAACCAACTCGACCGGAACGAACGCAACATCATGACTATCGAGGACCCTATTGAGTACGGATTCAATGACATCAGCCAGACACAGGTTAATGTTAAGGCAGGGATTACTTTTGACAGCGGCCTGCGCGCAATTTTACGGCATGACCCGGATATTGTGCTGGTGGGCGAAATACGGGACCGGGATACTGCGGATACGGCGGTCCAGGCCGCTCTGACCGGGCATCTGGTGATGTCTTCAATCCACGCCAATGACACTGTCGGGGCGCTGTTCCGGCTGATGGACCTGGGCGTTATGCCATATCTCGTCGTCTCAACACTGGTAAGCATCGTCGCCCAAAGGATGGTGCGCCGTGTCTGTACCCACTGCGCTGTCCGGACACCACTTCAGGAGAGTGCGCAGAGAGCCTATATCGAGGAAATGGAGGAAGAACCAACCAATATGCTCACGGGAACAGGGTGCAACCTGTGTGTAAACACCGGCTATCGAGGGCGTACCGGGCTTTTCGAGGTGCTGGCGGTAAGTGAAGAAATAAGGGGAATGTTACTTGATGGTGCCAGTGCCGCTGAGATGAGAACACAGGCACTGAAAGAAGGAATGGTAACAATGAGACACGGCGGGATGATGAAGGCCAAGCAGGGTATCACTTCGGTAAGTGAGGTTATGCGCAGTGTCTTCACCATTAGCTGAGA
>DAOUVG010000196.1 GCA_030667735.1 Dehalococcoidales bacterium | reverse complement strand
GCCAGCATATCATCGGTAATCGCGTTCATTCTCTCCGGGCGGTTGAATGTGAGAATGCCGATACCATCTTCCCTGGTGTACAGAATCTTCTGTTCTTCCATGATTTGCCATCTCCTTGCAATATTTCCCGTATTGCAGTTAAGTGACCGGCTACTTTGTAAGCACCTCGTAGAGTCTGGCCACATTCATGCGTTGGAGCATTGGTCCCATTGCCTCATTGCCGGGTTCCATCGGGTACCGGTCCAGTAGTGATATCTTATCCTGGGCCTCTTCCAGGCTCATGCCTTTGCTGATGGCGTCACTGACGGCATCAATCCAGGCCTGTATCATGGCCTTCATCTCCGGGATGTAGCTCGGAGTGCAGACACTACCATGTCCCGGCACCAGGAAATCGGCCTCCATCTGGCCGAGGCGGTCCAGGGAATCCAGCCATTGGTAAGGGACCGCCTGATGTAAAAATGGATGCACTTTGTGGAAGATGTTGTCTGAGGTGAAGACCACACGCTCTTCGGGTATGTAGACCGCCACTTGGTATGGAGTGTGACCGGGCTGGTTGATGAGTTGGAAGGTATGGTTGCCGACATAAAGTGTGAGCCGTTCGGAGAGGGTGATTGTCGGTGGATGATAGCTGAACCCTTCCAGCAGGGGCAGATTCTCCGGGGCCGTCTGCTGGAGACGCTCTTTTAACTGGTCTATCGAAGAAGCCAGTATCGCCTCTCTGGTGCCTTCGTGGGCTACCACGGCGCCCTCGAAGAAGTGATTGCCGGTGAAGTGGTCACCATGCGGCTCGGTGTTAATCAGGTAACGGATCGTGCCGTGCCTGGCGATTTCCTCCCGCCACTTCACCGCATCAACCGGCATCTGCGGTGTGTCTATCATCACCACGCCATCGCTGGTGACGACAAAACCGGGGTTGCACCCCCGGAAACCGGTCTCGGCATAAACATTATCGGTTACCTTCTGCATCTTATTCTCCTTATGAAGTAGACGTATCTACCACCCTGTTGGCCGGTAATTCTTTGCTGTATCAACCATGACCTTTAGATTCTCAAACTGAGCATCTACGGGCACTCCTCAGCCAACGCCCATCATGAAGCCACCGCCTTCCGCGACCACATCGATGAGTTTCTTGCAGTATTCCTCTACTTCGTCACACGTACCTAGAGACAGCAAAGAAGGCGATACATCGCCCACTATGCACATATGGCCTTTGAGTATATCCTTGGCCTTGAAGATATCCGTCTTGCTATCCAGCTGGATGAAACACTTGCCCTGCGGTAGTTCCTTTAGGTAGGGCATATTCAGTGTCCAGTCGGAATCAAAGTGAAGGATAGGCGTGATTCCCTCGGCAATAAAAGCCTCGACCATTTTCTTCATGTAGGGGAACTCGAAGCGCTCGAATATATTCAATGGGTATATGAATGCTCCGCCGCGTTCAAGAATCAGTTGCCGGGTGGGAATCCCGTAGGGGCTGGATATGTCGGAAGCCGTAGTGTCTGCGATGGCTATCTCAATAAGGTCGTCAATCATTGCCTCCATGACGGCCTCTACTTTATCCGGTATGCGATGAAGGTCAAGTGTGAACTTCATCATGGTGCGGCTACAGGATAGCATCATCAAGGGTGTGAATACGTTGCCCCCGATGTATGTAGGGATACCTTTGTCCTGCCAGGCTTGCGTACCCTTCTTGCCTGCTTCCAGCTCCCTTATCTCCCGGGTCTCAATACGGGCATGGTATCCCTCCGGTTCCCAGCCACGGAAATGGGGGTAGAAGTCGTACATGAAGTTCTTCCAGCCAGTGTTGATGATGCGGTCGTAGTCCTGTTCCGTCAGGGTCTCCATCTCGTCCCACTGAATTACCTCGTCTTCTCCGATATCCTTACCGGGCACTTTAACATTCATGGGGGCTTCTACCAGGTCGCGTACCCGGGTGGTATTACCGCCACTATTGACTACGTCCCAGCCACCCAGGTCTTCAAAGACCTCGCGCATTGCCCGCGTGCCCAGCGTTCTGTCACGGAAGTACTCTCCCTGGGTGATACCCTTGTATCGGCAGGGAAACTTGTAGTCCATGGCCAGTGATACCGGGACCCGGTCCCCTTTTTCACAATTGATGGCGGCACGTACTCTTGCTAACCTGCTGTCTATAGTATCTTCTGCCATTGCCGTTGCCTCGTTTCTTCAGACTGTCCTGCTACCAAAAGCAGGGCTAACTGTGAGGATAGTAGTTCCTGCCGGTATCAACCATTGCCTTGAAATTGTCATATGTGCAATCGGCGGCCACCGTACACCCGGAACTAAGGATGAAGCCGGTGTCCTTGCCGACAACATCGATGAGCTGTTTGCAGTAGTCCTCCATCTCCCCGGGAGTGCCGAGAGCCTGCAGCCCCGCCGGAACATCTCCGGCGATACACATGTGGTCTTTCAGTATCTCCTTTGCCTTGAAGATGTCCGTCTTGCTATCAAGTTCACAGATGCACGTCCTGGCAGGGAGGTCAAGGAGGTAGGGGAGGTTGAGAGTCCAGTCCTGGTCAAAGTGGAGGTCGACAATCATTCCTTCGGCGACGAAAGCCTCGACCATCCTCTTTACATAAGGATATTCAAAACGCTCAAACACCTTGAGAGGGAAGTAGAAGCAGCCGCCCCTCTCAAGTACCAGGAATGCCCCCGGTACCCCGGTAAGCCTGGCTACTTCTATCGTACTCTCGATGAGGTCATCAACCATGGCATCCATAACCGCTTCTACCTTGTCCGGAATCCGGTGGATGTCAAGGGCGAAGGCAATCATTGACCGCGACGTGGAAAGTGCCATCAGTGGCGAGTTTACCGAGGCACCGACCAGTGTCGGCAGACCACGTTCTTCCCAGGTGGCAATCTCTTTCCTGTACTGGGCAATCTGGCGCTCCGCCCAGGCAATTGACTTCTCAAGCGGGAATGGGCTGGTTTTCTCACGGACTTCATCTGCCCATTTCCGGTAGCCGATTTTGATAATGCGGTCATAGTCCTCAATTGTCATCGATTCAGTCTCGATGTACTGCGGTGGGGAATCTGCGGGAAGACCCTTGCCCGGGTATATCATCCTCCCCGTCCGGCCGGCCGCCGGGTGCCCGGGGTTAGGACTCTGGCTGTAGCCTGGAAGGATGAAGCCGTCCCAGCCCCCGACATCATCAAACAGGTCTACCATCGCCGGCCAGCCTTTACCACGATAATCGGCAAAGGCTTCAGCGAGAGTCAGACCCTTATGACGGGCAGGAAACATGACATCCAGAAGCGGGGCCACCGGTACCCGGTCGTATGGCTCCAGCTTGACCGCCGCCCATATCCTCTCCCTGGGGGTCATCGTCTCCTTTACCATCTACTTCATCTCCTCGATGAAACGCTTGCAGATTTCCACTCCCTCTATACCGTCATCGGTGAAAGCATCGGCACCGGTGTGCCTCTTGACTAACTCGGTGACGACGCCACCGCCAACGATTATCCTGACCCTGTCACGTAATCCCGCCGCCTTGACTGCCTCTACCGTCTGCTTCATGGAATCGAAGGACGGGGTCAGCAGGCCGGACATTCCCAGGATAGGGGCGCCGGTCTCAATCAGCTTGTCTACAAGTGCCTGAGGCTCGACGTCTACCCCCAGGTCATACACCTCGAACCCGGCCCCTTTGAGGAGTACGGCAACGATATCTTTGCCGATATTGTGAATATCACCTTTTACCGTAGCGAGGACAATCCTGGCCCGCTGGTCGGTCTCCGCACCAGCATGGAGGTGCGGCTCGATGAGCTTCATCGATTCCTTGAATATCTCTCCGGAAACAATGAGTTCGCTGAGGAAGTAGTCCCCACTCTTGTACCGCTCCCCGACGGTATCCATTCCCTGGCGGCATTCGTTGAGAATCGACAGCGGGTCGGTACCGGCATCGAGTTGCTCGCGGACCATTC
>DAOUVG010000156.1 GCA_030667735.1 Dehalococcoidales bacterium | reverse complement strand
GGAGGAAAAGTCCTTCCCTGCGGAGGACATGCCCACTCTTGAGGAGTTGGCTGAGAACACAGAGACCATTGAAAATATCCGGCTTTGGGACCACCGTCCGCTTAAGGACACCTACAACCAGATACAGGCGATTCGGCTCTACTACGATTTTAACGATGTCGATGTGGACCGGTATGTCATAGACGGCGAGTACCGACAGGTGATGCTGTCGGCGCGGGAGCTATCTGCGGAGAAGCTGTCTTCCGAGGCACAGACATGGGTGAACCTGAGAATCCAGTTCACCCACGGCTACGGTCTGGCTCTGAGTCCGGTCAACGAAGTAACTCCGGAAGGTCTCCCTGAGTTGTGGGTGAAGGATATTCCGCCAGTGGGCAACTTCCAGATTGAGCGTCCCGAGATATATTTCGGGGAGAAGACGGACGACTACGTGATTGTGGGTACGAAGACAGAGGAGTTCGATTACCCGGCAGGTGGCGAAAATATCTACGGTCGATATGAGGGCGAGACCGGCATCAGCCTGCAAGGTTTTATCCGGCGTCTGGCCTACGCCTGGCAACTGGGCGATTTAAATATCCTGATAAGCAGCGAATTGACTCCCGATAGTCGCCTCCTTCTCCACCGTGATATTCAGGAGAGGGTGAGACGCCTGGCACCGTTCCTGTGGCTGGATGATGACCCTTACCTGGTGATAGAGAGCGGCAGACTGTTGTGGATTCAGGATGCCTATACCGTAAGCGACCGTTATCCCTATTCCCAGCCACTTAGTAACGGGCTGAACTACATCCGGAACAGCGCGAAGGTTGTGATTGACGCCTATAATGGCACCACGACGTTCTACATTGCCGACGCCGAAGACGCCTTGGTCCAGACCTACCAGGCAATATTTCCGGAGCTCTTCGTTGCTTTCGAGGAGATGCCGGAGTATCTACGGGCCCATCGCCGCTATCCCGAGGACATGTTCAATATCCAGGGGGCCGTCTACCAGACATACCACATGCAGGACGCCCGCGTCTTCTATAACAAGGAAGACCTGTGGGCCGTACCTAAGGAATACTACGCCGACCGTGAGCAGTTGATGGAGCCTTACTATATCACCATGCGGCTTCCGGACGAGGATGAATCCGAGTTTCTCCTGATGCTGCCCTATACTCCGGTGAACAAGAACAATACCATCGGCTGGCTTGCCGCCCGTTGTGATGGCGACAACTACGGCAAGCTGCTCGCCTATCATTTCCCCAAGGAGAGGCTGGTTTACGGCCCCAGCCAGATAGAGAACCGTATTCAGCAGGATACCGTCATCACGGAGCAGCTTGCCCTGTGGGGGCGCGGCGGCTCCCGGGTTATCCGCGGTAACCTGCTGCTGGTACCGGTGGGCAGGTCAAACCTCTATGTGGAGCCGGTGTTTCTCCAGGCCGAGACCGGCGGGCTCCCCGAGTTAAAGCGGGTAATTGTTGCTGCCGGTGACCAGATTGCCATGGCGCCGACTCTGGAAGAGAGTATTGCCCTGGTGTTTGGTGCTGTTTCACCACCTTCGGTTGGGCCGGAGCCCGAACCGGAGACGGTACCGGAAGAAGAAGCACCCACGATATCGGAGCCGGAAGTAACCGTGCCTGCTATGCTGTCTGACCTGATAGAGGAGGCACGACAGCACTTTGACCGGGCAGTGGACTACCAGAAGGCTGGCGATTGGGCTGGTTACGGACGGGAATGGGCGGCGCTGGAGGCAGTGCTCGACAGACTTGAGGAACTGACGAGCACTGAGTAGAAGCGCTATCGTCGGGTAAGTCTGCTTCATGAATCCAGTCCTGCTATCAACTTAGTCGTCTGCAATTATATCCGGAGAGGCAACGCCTTTGGTACAATCACAGAAAATCCTGGTGCAGTGTGATTTTGATGGCACCGTTACTGTAGAGGATATCAGTTTCATGTTGCTCGACGCCTTCGCTGATGGTGACTGGAGGCAAAGGGAAGAGGAATACGAGGCAGGCGGAATATCAGTCGGGCGCTTCAACTCGGAGGTCTTCGGTATGGTCAGGGCCGATCGGCGGACCATGCTGGACTACATCAGGGACAGGGTGGTAATCCGGCCAGGATTTGTGGAGTTCGTGGCCTTGTGCCATCAACGGGGCTTTCGACTGGTAATTGTGAGCAACGGCCTCCAGTTCTACATCGAGCGGATTCTGGGAGACCTGGGGATGGCGGACATAGAGGTGCATGCCGCGCGGACCCGGTTCTGTCCCGATGGGCTTCGAGTTGAATATGTAGGTCCCGACGGGACTGTTCTGGATTCCGGGTTCAAGGAATCCTTTACACGTCTGTTCCTGGCCGATGGCTACCGGGTGGTATATCTGGGCGATGGCGGGTCGGATTTTGCCGCCGCCAGCATGTGTCACCAGGTGTTTGCCGCGGTTGATAATAACAGCCTGCTGACACGGTGCCGTGAGGGAAACGTTGACTGCCATCCCTTCGCCGGCTTCCACGATGTGGCAGGCGCAATCGATACCTGGTGACAACATAATGAAGGTAGTCCTGCACATCTGCTGCGGCGTTTGCGCTGCCGGGGTTGCCGGGAGGCTGATGGCAGAAGGCCACGACGTTTCCGGGTTTTTCTACAACCCCAATATTCACCCCTCTGAGGAATTCCACCGGAGGCTTGAAGTCGGCCATCGTGTAGCCAGGGAGTTCGGTTTTCCCCTGGAAACAGCCCCCTATCGACCGGAGGAATGGCATCGGGAAGCCGATTCACTGGCCGATGAGCCTGAGGGCGGCAGGAGGTGTGAGGTCTGCTTCCGGTTGAGGCTGGAGAACACATACCGGTACATGCTGGACCAGGGGGCCGATGCCTTTACCACGACGCTGACCATAGGCCCGCGCAAGTCAGCCGGGATGATTAACCGGATAGGTCAGGAAATCGGTGGGGACAGCTTCATGGCGCGGGATTTCAAGAAGAAGGCCGGTTTTCAGAGGGCGATTGAGTTGGCCAGGCAGTGGGAGCTATATCGTCAGAACTACTGCGGATGTATCTATAGCATGAGGACCGGCCAGCCCTGAAGCTACCACCATGGAGCCGCTCCTTACTGTGCGATAGCTGCTGGTTGGTGCCGGTATGCGTGATATTATCTACCGCTCCTGCCACACTCCACGCAGTACCCGTCTCGGATGGGGCTCATCATCGCAGAAGACCATGAGCAGGCCCGGGATGTACTGGTGCATATGGTAGAAATCGCCACCCCCGAACATTGCCCGGCGTTCCCCTCTGGGATACCAGTAGAAAGGGGCCAGGTCGTTCCACGTAGCGATTTCAACCAGGCGGTCAATGTCTCTAACGCCCAGCAGGGTCTGGAAGAAGCGCTTGTTGTCGCTGAAGAGTAAGCTAACGTCGCTGCCCTGTTGGGGTATCGTAAGCCCCTCGCAGGTGATTTCTCCTAAAAGGGTGTCGGAATGAGTAATCGTGCCGGACGGACTGATAGAGGTGCTGGCCCTGTCCCACGCGTTATTCAGTTGATTGACGAACTGTGCGACCATTTCGTTCTCGGCGGTAAGGTGACTGAGGGCAATGTAGAGATTGGCCAGAAGGGGGAGTGAGGGCATGGATTTCCCCTGTTCTGCCAGGTATGACTGCCCCTCATTCACATCGAAGTACATGACCCTGCCGCAGTCATCACGGACGTAGTCCGGGTCGACACCCACATTTCTCAGGATAATATCTTCGTCATGGCGGGCATCATAGATGCGGAGTTCGGGGATAATCAGTCCGGTTCCATCTTCACCTGTCATATCTGTACCTTTCGTCATGATAGCATGCTTGCTGCTCGAGTCTCGTACTACTCAGGAGAAAATACGCTCCAATATTACCCTATATCACTGGTGAGAGCAAATACACTGTACCCGTCCGGTACACAAGAAGAAAACTACTCCTCCGTGCAGGGATTAGTGCCATCCTTCTGTCTGAGCGAGAGCAAATACACGACAAACATGGCTCCACTGATATAATCATACCCTGGCGATACCCGTAGTCGTCAGGAGACCTTGGGCATGCGTAATGGCATATAGAACAGGTACTATTGAAGCTAGTTACAATTATACATAAGATGCCAGTTGACATATGAGAGGACAGATGGTATGGTGCTACCTATGGAAGCAGGCATAGCTTGGAGGCGTGAGGTCCGCAACTCTGAGTGAACCATGACAGGACACCTCTCAGCTTGGTACATCCACTCCGTACCGTTCGTCTACCACGCATGATTGCTGTAAGCCATCCCCAGCTCAGGCCGGAAATCGGCATGGAAATCGCTAAGTACTCCCAGCGTCAGGCGGACGTTCTTGACCTTGCGTCGAACACTTTTGAAACCAGGTCCTTTACGGAACTGGTCAGAGATGAAGGCTATCCTGGTCTGAATCTGCTGGTTTCGGAGATAGAAGATGGATACATACGGGACTGGCATATCACTCCTTCTGTCAAAGGAGAGAATCTCCTGCTGACCTTCAATAACATCATAGAGCGGACCAGGTTTGTTGGAATCATGGGCGATATTCTGGCCAGACTCGAGCGAGCCTGGGGCCAACCGGTAGATATCGAGTTCACGGCCTACATTGACGGAGAGAACAATGTGAAGATAAACCTGCTGCAGTGCCGTACGCTACGTGTACCCCGCTCGGTGGGGGTGGAGGTCACCATCCCGGAAAACCTTCCCCGGGAGCAGGTACTTTTTCGTTCTAACCG
>DAOUVG010000263.1 GCA_030667735.1 Dehalococcoidales bacterium | reverse complement strand
GGTGGCGGTATCTCAATCGCCTTTCGCCGGGAAAGCCCCCGGTCAAACTCCGACGGCACAGATACCGGACACCTGTCCAGACACAACCCACAGGCGGTGCATCGGGCCCTGTCTACAAAGCAAGCCCTGTTTCTCATCTGTGCTGTGAAGTTCCCTATGTACCCGCTGACTTCCTCTACATCCGAGCAGGTATATACCTTTATCAGGGGATGACGCGCAACCTCGTCTAATTTTGGTGCAATCAGGCAGGCTGTTCTCTCCAGGGTGGGAAAAGTGCCTGCCAGTTGCCGGGCATGACCACCAATGGCGGCATCACGCTCTACAAGGACAACCTCGTGACCCCCGTTGGCAATATCCAGGGCTGCCTGAATTCCGGCAATCCCAGCCCCTATTACCAGTGCGCGTTTGGTTAGTGGTGTAACCGACGGTATTAGTTCCATATTCAGGCGCAGTTTCTCAGTCGTAGCCCTTATAATAGTGATTGCTTTTCTGGTGGCGGTCTCCTTCTCCCTGATGTGAGGCCAGCTGCACTGCTCCCTGATGTTGGCTATTTCGACATGATAGGGATTGACGCCTTCCAGCGAAGCCGCCTTCCGGAACGTTCGCTCGTGCATAGTGGGCGTGCAACTGGCGATGACAACGCCGGTAAGGGCATTCTCACGAATCCTCTTTCTCAGCAGGTCCTGCCCCGGGTCTGAGCACATGTACATATAGTCCTCGGCATAAACTACACCGGGGTACCGGGCGATTTCTTCAACCACACGCGGCACGTCAACCGTCCCGGCAATATTGGTACCGCAATGGCATACAAAGACGCCTATCCTCTTCAGTCCCCTACCCATTATGTATCACCGGTATTAACTCGCCGGTCATTTTGTCGTGAGAAAAGAGTGTTAGTACCTTGGCAGCCGCACCACTCCCCTGGGCAACCGAGTCCGGTATATCCTTGGGGCCCTGCGCCGCACCCGCCAGGAATATACCCGGACGCGTTGTTTCCAGCGGACTCAGCTTCGGGTGGTTTTCCATGATAAAACCATACACATTAACGTCAATGCCCAGTTTCCCGGCCAGGTCTTCGATTCCCGGGCTGGGAAGTATTGCCATGCCAAGGACTACCAGGTCGCAGGAGACCTCCACCTGACGTCCGGACAGGGTATCCGCACCCACGACCACCAGCTTTTCCCCGTTCCGGAATATCCGTGATACCTTTCCCCTGATATACTGTGTTCCTTTATCTACTACCCGTTGCAGGAACTCTTCATATCGCTTGCCGGTTGTCCTGGTATCAATATAGAAGACATAGGCTTTCCCATCAGGTACAGCCTCCCTGTAGAGCAGCGCCTGCTTGGCAAGGTACATGCAGCACACCCGCGAGCAGTGCGAGACTCCATGCTCCGGGTCACGCGAACCGGCACAGGAAACAAAGACTACCTCCCTGGGGGTTTCCATATCCGATGGCTTGAACGGCGCTCCCGCAGTAGGGCCATTGGGTGCAAGTATTCTCTCAAACTGGATTCCATTGATGACGTCCGGGTCTTCGGCATATTCCGGTATCCGCTCCATTGGCATGAGCTCAAACCCGGTGGCCACGACAATAGCGCCAACTTCCTCGGTTAATATCTCCGGTTGCTGCTCCCAATCAATTGCTCCAGCGGGACAGAGTTTCTCACAAATACGGCACTGAGGCGGTTTCTTGCCTTCCTCCTTATTTTCAATGAACTGCTGGTACCGGATATAGCGACAGTGCTCGGTATCAATCACGGCTTTGGCCGGCACAGCTTGCGGAAACGGAATGTAGATGGCTTTACGCTCTGCGACACCAGCCTCGTATTCAGAGGACACGTTTTCCGGGCATTTCTGCCAGCAAACACCACAACCGGTGCAGATGCCAGTGTTCACTTTCCTCGCTTTCTGCATAATCCGGACCCGGAAATTTCCGGCAGTACCACTTATCTGCTGCACTTCGGCGTATGTTAGCAGAATGATATTCGGGTGTTGACCAACCTCCACCATCTTCGGTGTCAGGATACACTGCGGGCAGTCCAGTGTTGGGAAGACCTCGGAATACTGGGCCATATGCCCCCCGATACTCGGTGACCTCTCTACCAGAAGAACCTGGTACCCGGCGTCAGCAATATCCAGCGCAGCCTGTATACCGGCAATTCCGCCACCGATGACCAGCGCCCGTTTCGTGACAGGAACGGTAACAATCGAAGAAGGCTTACCATCGCGTAATTCCTTCACCGCACCGGAGATTCGCCCGGCTGCCTCATCGATGTTTATCGTACCCTCAACGGCTGTCTCCTGCTTTCCGTGAGGTCTCAAATCTACCAGCCGGCCCCGGTCTCTCTCCAGACCTGCTGAAGACATCGCTTCGCGAAAGGCCCTTTCATGCAGCGGCGGCGAGCAACTGGCCAGGACCACTCCATCCAGCTTCTTTTCCATCACCACACTCTTCACCAGTGATTGCCCCTGGTCCAGGCACAGTTCCGGACAACTCTCGGCATGGACGACTTCGGGTAAGGCAGAGACAATGCCACGTAGCTGTTCTGTTTCCGACAGTAACAGAGGGCTCAAGCTACAGTGGCAGAGAAAAATGCCTATCCTCTCCATACTTTATGTTCTGCCGGGAAGCAGTCCTTTCTCGCAGAGTATTTCTCCGGTATTTCCGAAATTCAGGTCAAAACCGCAGCGTTCCGGTTCCACACCCAGGGCAAGAGCCAGTAACTGGGTGAAGTATATAATCGGTATACCAGTCTGTGCCTGTCCCAGGTTGTGACTGCATAGCGGGCAACTGACGACAATCGCCTCGGCTCCCAGCCCTGTTGCCATATTCAGGATGGTATGGGCACGCTCCTTCACAGAGTCAGGGTTATTTACTATCTCGAAGGAACCGCAACATTCGGTAGCCAGCGGGAAATCGATAACCGCGGTACCAATGGTCTTGAGCATATCCTGGAGCACCACTGGCCTCTCCACGCGGTCTATGGCTGCACCCTCGGGGCGTGTCAGGGTACAACCGTAGTAAGGGACTACTTTGAGGCCATCCAGCGGCCTTTTAACTTTTCCGGCAATAAATT
>DAOUVG010000202.1 GCA_030667735.1 Dehalococcoidales bacterium | reverse complement strand
CGTTGAGATTAAGGAAGTAGAGCTTCCCCAGCAGAAGAGGCGTATGATGGACGCCCAGGCCGAGGCGGAGAGAGAGCGACGCGACAAGAATATCCATGCCGAAGGCGAGTTCCAGGCCTCGGAGAAGCTGGCCCAGGCCGGTGCTGTCATTGCCCGCGAACCGGTCACACTGCAATTGCGCTATCTCCAGACGCTCACCGAAATCGCCACCGAGAAGAACAGTACCGTCATCTTCCCACTGCCGATGGACCTCATCAAGATGTTCATGGATAGGGGCAGCGGTAAACAGTCCGACGAGAGTGACAGTAAGTAACCTACGGCAGGTATCTTGTATAGAGTCAGGGAGTAGCCTGTACGGCACGTTCCAGCAGGCTACTCCTGCTGTTTATGCTCCCGGAGAGTGACATCTCCGGCCAGTATCCGGCTCAGACTCCCATCCGGAAGGCGTAGCAGCAGGCTGCCGTCCGACTCAACGGACTCGGCGGTGCCTTCAAGGGTCGTTTCTCCGGAGGTCACGCGGACCGCTTTACCCAGGGTCACCAGGCGCTTGCTCCATTCCTCGTGGATGGTGTTGCTTGCCGGGGCAACCAGGTAGAGCCGTTCCATCTCGCGGAGCAGGCACCTCACCAGTTCCAGACGGGATATTTCCCGACCCAGTTCCCGGGAAAGACTGGTGGCAATGGGCAGTATCTCCGGGAAATCGGCCGGGTTGAGGTTGACGTTTACACCGATACCAATAATTGCGTAGTCCACTTTATGGGACTGAACACTGGTCTCGACCAGAATACCGCACACCTTCTTGCCGTCAAGGAGGACATCATTCGGCCATTTGAGTTGCGGTCTGAGGCCGGTGACCGTCTCGATGCTGTACGCTACTGCCAGAGAAGCTGCCATGATTACGGAGTGCAGGTACTCCCGGTCCGGGTACAGGACCACCGAGAGGGCGATATTGCCCCGGGGAGAGAGCCAGGTGCGTTTGAGCCGGCCCCGTGCCGCAGTCTGCTCGTCAGCGATGATGACCGTGCCCTCGGGGGCGCCATTAAGGGCTTCCTGCCGTGCCGTCTCCATCGTTGTCCTCAGGCGGGGGTAGTAGAGTACCCTCTGCCCGAGAAAACGGGTTTCCAGGCCACACGTAATCAGGTCTGCGGATAGGTCTTTGTCTGCCATCGTCACTAATCAGGATGATAGGCTCGCAGCACCCATCTGTCAAGCGGAACGGTCCAATAGCTGTGCTGCCGGGAGCCAGGGAGCTGCCTTGACGGTCGGTGGATGGACTGCTAATATAGCCAAAGTATCTCTTCGAGGGGATTCCGGTGTCTCAAAGGAGGATGTCATGAATGGTGCCGAGTTCGTGCGGACGATTATCGGTGAGATGCACGGCGCGATGATGGCGGACGTCAAGGACCTTACCCAGGAGCACCTTGCGTGGAAACCGGCGCCCGGGGCCAATCCCATTGGCTTTCTGTTCTGGCACTACGTGCGCACCGAGGACAACATGCTGCACGGGCTGATGGGAAAGCCATCGGTCTGGCAGGCAGAGAAGTGGGGCGAGAAGCTGGGCATGGACCCCCAGGCGCAGGGCACCGGCTTTCAGGAGCCGGATGTTGACAAGGCAGCTGCCCTGCCTCTGTCTGAGATGATTGCCTATGCCGAGAAGGTGTTTGCCGAGACTACCGACTACCTGAACACGCTCGATGACGAAAAGCTGGACTATGCACCCAACCCGGAGCGTCCCCGGGGGACCATCAGCATGATGCTGCGGAACTTCATCGTGGCGCACGGCTGGTGGCACCTGGGCGAGATCAAGTACGTCAAAGGGATGCAGGGGATGCCGGCGGCCCGCTAGCGGGCGTTGCGGGCTACCGGTGCCACAGTGGCAGGAAAGGAGCATTTCATTCATGGCTACAGTAAATACCGTACTCGGACCGATTGAAAGTAAAGAACTGGGCTTTGCCCTGATGCACGAGCATGTTCTGGTTGGCTTTGCCGGGGTCTACCGGGACTATCCCGAGCTGCTCGGTACCGACCCGCTGGAGCGTGCCGTCAACGAGCTAAAGCAGGCCAAGGAGGGTGGAATCGACACTATTGTCGATGCTACCACCACCGACCTGGGTCGTGACATCGAAATGATTGCCGAGGCCTCACGCCGCAGCGGGGTGAATATCATTGCCGTTTCCGGATGGTGGCTGGACATCCCCATGTTCTTCCGCGGCGCTTCCGTTGAGCAGCTCACCGAGGTGTTTGTCCGTGAGGTGGAAGAGGGTATCTCCGGCACCAACATCAAGGCGGGGATACTGAAAGCGGCCAGCGATTACGGAGAGGTCACACCACAGGCACAGGTGGTCCTGCGGGCAGTCGGGCGCGCTCACCTCAAGACCGGCGTCCCCATCATGCTGCATTCCTACTCGCCGGGGCAGGTGGGCCGGCAGCAGTTGGCTATCCTGCAGGAAGAAGGGGTTGGTCCGAAGGGGGTCAAGCTCGACCATTCCAACGATACCACGGACATAGAGTACCTGACCTGGCTTCTGGAGCAGGGATGCTACCTGGGGCTGGACCGCTATCCGGGGAGGGGAGTCAGCCCACGGGCGCGCACCAATACCTTGAAGGCGCTCATCGATGCCGGCTGGGCGGACCGCCTCTGCCCTTCACATGACCGTTCCGCTATCAGCTTTATCGGTCCCAGCTGGCGGCAGATGGAGGAGGAACGGAAGCGCTACAACCCGCACGGGTTCCTCTATATGAAAGAGACAGTCTTCGCCCAACTCCGCGAGATGGGCGTCAGTGAGGACGTAATCAGTGGTCTCTGCGTCAACGGCCCGCGGGACTTCCTTGAGGGCGTCTAACAGGATAATGAAAAGCCCTTTCGATAGAGGGGTTACGGCCCCTCTCAGAAGAGGGGTTTCGCTCCCTCTGGACTCCCTTTGTCCAGAACCTTGCTGAGTCTATTACGGTCGTATCATCTTAAAGGAGCTTGAAATGTCATCTACCAGTCCTGAAGCACATTCCCTGTTTAAACCCTGCACAATTGGCAGATTGAAGCTGAAGAACCGCTTTATGCGGTCGGCGACCTGGGACGCCACCGCCGATGTCAATGGTGGGGTAACCGATACCTCGGTGGCGCTGTACCGGGAATTGGGCAAGGGGGAAATCGGCCTCATCGTCAGCGGCTATGCCTTTGTATCTTCACACGGCCAGGCGAACCCGGGCCAGTACGGCATACACAGCGACGACATGATTCCGGGTATGCGGCGGATGGTTGAAGCTGCCCACCAGGACGGTGCTAAAATCGCGTTGCAGATTGTCCATGCCGGCATCAACTCGGGGTACCTCGTGGGGAAGGGTGCCACACTCCTGGCAATGTCCGAGATGGCGGAGATGAACCGGCCGCACCGGGAGATGACTGAAGAGGACATCGAAGGTATTATCACCGACTTTGCCGCGGCTGCGGTGCGCGGTCGGGAGGCCGGCTTCGATGCCATCCAGCTTCATGGAGCACACGGCTACCTGATGAGCCAGGTTATCTCGCCCCTGTTTAACCGGCGGACGGACCGGTGGGGCGGTAGTGCTGAGAACCGGAGGAGGTTCCACCTGGAGGTGATACGCCGGATACGCCGGGCAGTCGGTGATGACTTCTCCCTGATGATTAAGTTCGGTGTGATGGACGACCGCGAGGGTGGTGTTGCCCTCGAAGAAGGTATCGAGACGTCACAGCAGATGGTGGACACCGGGATTGATGCCATTGAGGTCAGCGCCGGTGTCGGGCAGGTAGCCCTCACGGTGAAGGAAGGCGACCCGGAGCGGACGCCCTTCCGGGAGAGGGCTGCTGCCGTTAAGCGGGCGAT
>DAOUVG010000017.1 GCA_030667735.1 Dehalococcoidales bacterium | reverse complement strand
TGACGGAACCACCGTATGTTGCCCTTTACCACTCGGGTGAACTGAAACGCCGTGCCGAGGCGCTTGAGGCCCGCCTTTCCTCGTGCGATATCTGTCCCAGGGAATGCGGCGTCAATCGTCTCGAAGGTGAGCGAGGGTTCTGCCGTTCCGGGCGTCTCCCCCTGGTGGCGACCGTCTGCAGCCACCACGGCGAAGAGCCGGTCATTTCGGGAAGCCGGGGGTCCGGGACGGTGTTTATTGGCAACTGCAATCTCCGGTGTGTCTATTGTCAGAACCACCAGATAAGCCAGGACCGGACAGGACGGCGCTCTGTTGAGATGGACTGCCATGCCCTGGCGGAACGTCTAATTTACCTTCAGGATGAGCTAAGGTGCCACAACATCAACTTCGTTTCCCCGTCCCACTTCGTTCCGCAGATGGTTCGGACAGTCCTCGAGGCGGTGCCAATGGGACTGCGGCTGCCGCTGGTCTACAACAGCAGTGGCTATGATTCGGTCCGGTCTCTGAGAGAACTAGAGGGGATAGTGTGTGTCTACCTGCCGGACCTCAGGTACGCTTCGGACCGGTGGGCCTGGAGGTTCTCCAGGGCAAGGCGATACGTGTCTCACGCTCGCGCTGCCATCCTGGAGATGTACCGGCAGGCGGGTAATCTTGTACTGGATGAGGAAGGACTGGCCCGGAAGGGCCTGATTGTCCGCCACCTCGTGCTGCCCGATGGGCTGGCCGGGAGTGAGGAATCGCTCACGTGGTTGGCCAATGAGGTCTCTCCACAGGTCACAGTGAGCATCATGTCGCAGTACTACCCGGCAAATCGTGCTTCACGTATACCTGCGCTGGCACGGACTCTACGGAAGTCGGAGTACACGGAAGTCATCGAGATAATCGATAGTCTGGGGCTGGAGAACGGCTGGATACAGGAAATGGGAGCGGCGGACAGTTATCTGCCGGACTTCGAACGGGAAGGAGCGCCTTTTAGTTAAAAGGCGTGCCCTTTGCCTCACCGACGGTGAATCCAGCCTGAGTGCCGGGGACAAGTCGCCACCGTGGAGTGACAGGCACCCGGTACAGTAAGGAGGTCAGGAAATGATGAGGGTATCAATAGCATTTTTAAAACGTGTTGTCCGGAGAATAAGGGGGCACTTTCTCGCTGGTATCTTTATCACTTTTCCGCTTGGTCTCACCGTATGGGCATTTGTATGGGCTTTCAACGAGATTGATGGCTGGCTTCAACCGATTATCGCGCGCATATTTGGCAACACGATTCCCGGAGTAGGTCTTGGCATTACGCTGGTGGCCATCTACGTGGTCGGTGTGATTGCGAGCAACGTTATCGGGCGGAGACTGATTGGCTACGGTGAAGCGGCAATGGGGAGGATACCGCTATTTCGCTACCTGTACAATGGTACCAGGCAGATTCTACAGAGCTTCTCCACACCCGATGCCACGGGATTCATGCAGGTGGTGCTTGCCGAGTTCCCCAGGAAGGGTACCAGGACAATCGGTTTTATTACCAATGAAGTGTCTGACGAATCCGGCCGGAAGCTGCTTAACGTCTTCATACCCACTGCTCCGAACCCGACCTCCGGTTTCCTGCAAATACTACGCGAAGAGGAGATTATCCGGACCGACATATCGGTGGACGCCGCGCTAAAGATGGTCGTTTCCGGGGGACGGATGTCACCTGAAGAGGTGAAAGAGAAGCTGCTTATCGTGGTGGATAAAGCCCCGCTTTCTGGTGACTCGGCACCTGGAGTCGATGTCTAATCAGCGTGCTGGCGCCGCAGTCTTTGCTGTACCGGCTGGCCGGTCAGTTCCCTTAATGCGTCGGAGGCAATCCATCTGGCGCTCTTTGAGTCCATCGCGTGGATTTCCCGGGCGGTCTCGATTGCCAGTTCATTCAGCCCGGAATTGCGTTTACCAATCTGCCTCAGTGCCCAGTTGACCGCCTTTCTAACATAGTTACGGTCGTCCCCGGATTCCCGCTTTATCAGCACCAGGAATGGTTCGAATTTCTCGTCCGGAGCCTTCTTATCGCTGATTGTGAGGGTGGCCATGAGCACAAAGCCAGCCCGCTTGACGAACTCCCTTTCATTGGAACTCCACTCCACTGCTTTTTGATAAGCCAGTTCCGTGTGCCGGAACAGGGCGCTGCAGCAATGGTCGCATACGTCCCAGGAGTCGAAATCGCTCACCCACGCATCCATCTGCTCCCCGGTGACGAGTTTCGCTTCGTCTTTCAAAACGGCCAGCATCCGTGCTTCGCGAATGCCCGATTCCCATAGCTGACTGGCAAGGGAGTGGTCTTTGCCAGCTTCTTTGGCAATTTTCCTGATGCTGGTAATGGATATCCCCAGGCTGTTGTTCGGGTTTATGCCGTAACGCGCCATCTCCACCACAGCAGTGGGATTGGCCAGAGATTTCAGTTTCTCCAGAATCTCTACGTACTCCATCTACTCTCGTACGTCCGTAGAAGCTTCAGGGACAGGCGATAGTCAGTCCAATAATACCTTCAACACATAATACGGTCAAATGAGACGTTCAGGGTGAACCGCGGTATCTCATATATGTTTATTGCCACCGCATTTGTTGTGGTGTATAATTTCCCTCACATAACACTTATCACCGGGGGGAGAGCTATGACCAGGAGACTTTATCGGAGCCAGGATGACAAGGTGATTGCCGGGGTCTGTGGCGGCCTGGGGGCATATTTCGGTATGGACCCTACAATTATCAGGGTCATTGCCGTGCTGTCAATTTTCGTTGGTGGAACGGGAATTATTGCCTATCTTGTCCTGGCACTTGTAGTTCCTCTGGAGGGTTCTTCAACCGCTGAGCCGAAAGACACAATAAAAGAAAATGTGGATGATATACGGGAAACAGCCAGCGAGATAGGGCGTGACATACAGTCAACAGTGGCAAAGGATAGGGTGGAAGCTGAAGAAGAAACTGCATTGCGTAGCCGCCGATTTAACTGGCTCGGTATTGCCGTTATCGTATTCGGTGTGGTCCTGCTGCTGGGTAATTTCAACGTATTCTGGTGGTTCAACTGGGGTACCCTCTGGCCTATTCCCTTGATTGGCTTCGGGGTACTGCTGATTATGGTTGCCAGGAGGAAGTAAGCTTGACTGAGGAACAACGGCGCAGTCCGCTATCAGCCGCTATCTGGGGCACCTTTCTGCTGTTCCTGGGATTGGTCTTTCTCCTCCAGACTACCGGGGTGCTTTCCTGGGACCTCTGGGGAACCCTGTGGCGGTTCTGGCCGGTGGTGCTCGTCCTTTGTGGGGCTGGCATCCTGCTGAGGGGCCACAGCTTCTGGCTGGTCAGTCTGGTGTCCGTGGTGGTACTCGGAGGGAGCCTGGGGATTGCGCTGTGGCAGCACGGCCCGATGCCGACCAGCTATATGCGCAGTGAGACGCTGCCGCTGGGTAATCTGGAGAGTGCGGAAGTACACATCGAGTTTACTGCCGGGAGCCTGGACATCGGTAGTCTCTCTAGCGGGTCAGGAGACCTCATGGAAATAGACTACGAGGTGAGGGACGGATACACCACACTGGACATGGACTTCCGGGAGATAGGGGATACAGGTGAGCTTCGACTCAGTACGGTCCATCAAAAGGTCGGAGAAGATGGCGGGGTCGATTGGCGAGTCTATCTTACACGGAGTATCCCCCTGTCAGTGATTATCCACTCGGCAGCCAGCGATGTGGACCTGAATCTTAGCCGCCTGGAAGTCACCAGGCTGACGCTGGACCTGGATGCGGGTAACTGCGAGGTGGTGCTGCCATCTTCGGCTGGCGTCACCAGTGTCGGTGTTGATGTTAACGTGGCCAATGTTGAGATTACCGTTCCGGACGACGTGGCTGCCCGGATTCAGATAGACGGTGGCTTGAGCCTGATAGATGTGGATAAAGGACGTTTTCCACAGGAAGGAGACTACTTCCAGTCTCCGGGTTTTGAGAGTGCTGCCAACAGGGTAGAGATGGTCATAGAGTGCGATATCGGCCGGGTGGTGGTAAGGTGAGTCCGCCGCAGGTGGACTGAATGCAATTCCCGTTTTAGCGGGAACTAACGTCGCTTGCGCTTCACGAAGGCGAAACGAATCTTCAATCCGTTACATTTATCTTTCTTATTTACCCTCTCGATGAAGGTATTCAGGTCTTGAGTTTTCTTCTCTGAAGTCTGTTTAGCACTCATTGCCGGGTCCTTCTACTATTGCTGTTTCCACAGTCAATGATACCACATGGTCAGGTGAGAAGCCAAATCGTGTTTGTGGTATCATTGTATCAGGCCCGTGGACTCCCGTGGGTTACTTCTCCGGGAGTGTAGTGGCACCATGATAGGAGTCTCGCCTGCTGGGTGGAGTCGGTAGACTGCACAAGGCGAGATTTCTGCTTGTTCCAGTGGCGCAGAATCTGGTCAGGGATGAGATTGCCGCGCTACGCTCGCAATGACACGCCACTTTGGCCCGAAGAAAAGGATTCAGCAGTGTACGAAGAAAGCGGAGCGGGAAGTACGGGAACCGTTCCTCCTGAATATCCTCGAAAGAAGAGGGACTGGCGTACGCCATTTGTTTCCCTTAAGAACCGAAATTTCCGCCTGTTTATCATCGGGTCGTTGATTGCTACCACGGCGCTGCAGATGATGCAGCTTGCCCAGAACTACCTTGTCTACCAGCTTACCGGGCAGGCTACCGCCATTGGATACGTAAGCGCCGCGATGGGTTTCTCAATGTTCTTCTTTTCCCTGACCGGGGGTATTGCCGCCGACCGGATGTCGAAGCGAAACCTGCTGATAAGCGGTCAGCTTGGTATCGGGATTATGGCACTCTGGATCGGCGTGATGGTACATACCGGGCTTATCGAGGTATGGCATATTGTCGTTGGTGGGGTGATTACGGGTATTATCGCCGGATTTACCATGCCCGCTCGTCAATCGTATGTTCCGGACCTCGTAGGGGACAAAAATCTGCTGAATGCCCTGGCGTTGAATTCAGGCGTAATGAATGTAACCCGGATTGGGGGGCCTGCCCTGGCCGGGATTCTCATTGCCACGATTGGGATCGCCCCGTTATACTACACGAAGTTCGTCGGTTACGGCATCTTTGCCATTATCCTTCTGATGATTCCCATCATGGGGAAATCCCAGATAGCTGCCTCACGGTCGTTGCTGGGCGATGCTCTTGATGGCCTGCGCTATTTGCGCCACGACCGGACCGTACTTGAGCTCCTGATTATCGGTGTCTTTCCGGTTATCCTGGCGATGCCCTATGTCAATTTTCTGCCGGTTTTCCAGGAAGAGGTCTTCCATGTCGGCAGTGCCGAGTTGGGACTGATGATGTCCGTCGTGGGTGGTGGTGCCGTGGTCGGGGCGATGTTTATTGCTTCAATTGTCAACTACCGTTACAAGGGTCGTATTCTTCTGGCGACGGGAATCGGGTTTAGCGCGTCCATCATCCTCTTCACCGTTACTGCCAACGCAGGTAACTTCCCTCTCTCCCTGGTGATGCTGGCGCTGACCGGAGCCACCGGCACCGCATATATGTCACTTAACCAGGCCCTTGTAATGGTGCTGACTCCACCGGAAATGCGCGGGCGGGTAACGGGACTGTTTATGACCACCTTTGGTCTTCAACCGCTGGGCGCACTCCCGATAGGCATGCTCTCCGACGCTTACGGTGTCCCGGTAACGATCGGCGCGTTTGGGGCAGTGACACTGGTGCTCTTCATCGGTGTTACGCTGTTTCGCCCCCATATGAGGCGCCTCCAGGACCAACGGAGCCCCAAGACCCTCAGCCAGGAAGAGAATGTGGTAGTACGATGAAGCGGTTAACAATCGGGGTGGATATCGATGGAGTCATCGCGGACTACGCGGCTGTTATGCTTCCCGTAGTCTCCGAGGTCTGCGGGAGACCGGTTTCAGTGCAGGAGCTGCGGTGTTGGGACCTGACATTAGCACTGGGCATCGACGAGGCGCAGGTAGCCCATATCTGGGAGGAGACGCTTGGAACCGACCTGCTGCGGCACGCTCCTCCAATCGAAGGAGCCATCTCCGGCCTGTCCATGCTCAGTAAGCACGAGATTTGGCTGGTTACAGCCAGACCGGCGTCCCTGAAAAGCATTACTCTTTCCTGGCTTGCTGAAAACAACGTACGGTACGACCATATAGTCCTTGAACGGTACGGGGATAAGGTCCAGGCGGGACGGGGCTTTGACGTGTTCGTGGAGGACCGCCTGGATGAGGCGTGTAGCATAGCCGAAGCCGGCGTCTTCTCTATCCTGCTGGACCAGCCGTGGAACCAGTCGCCACTTCTTCATCGGAATTGCCGACGTGTCTTCGATTGGAGCGGTATTATTGCCCTGGTCAACGCGCTTGAACAGGCTTAACCATGAAAAACTGACCAACCCGCTACAACCCACCTGATATGTGGTAACATTACCACTACCGGTACTATGACAGCAGGAAAACAGTAATCGATTATTACTTTCAGGAGGTACCATCGTGAATATTCCTAGCCTGAGTCTGGAGGGGCAGGTCGCCCTTGTAACAGGAGCACGGAGGGGGATAGGTGAAGCCTGTGCTATTATGTTTGCCGAGGCTGGTGCTGATGTTGCGATATGTGACTGGGTTACCAGTACCGGTGAACTGGATGCTGTGGCGGCAAGGATTACCAAGCTTGGCCGGCGTTCCCTGGCTGTCCACGCGGATGTGAAGAAAAGTGAAGATGTTGCCAGTCTTGTAGCCGGGGTTATGGAAAAATTCGGGCGGATAGATATCCTGGTTAATAATGCCGGTGTGGGCGATGGCGGTCAGAGCACCGAACCGGAGGACTTTGACCTCGAGGTACTCAAAGCACGCGCTGCTGGGAGAATGGCTTTGATGAAGGATTCCGCGGCAATTCTGCACCTTGATGAGCAGGCGTGGGACGCCGTTTTCGAGAATAACCTGAAAAGCTGCCTGCTTTGCAGCAAGGCGGTAGCGCCAATCATGATGAAGCAGAATAAGGGGAACATCATTAATATATCGTCAGTGCGGGCTTTTGCCACAGGGCGTGGCGCAATGACAAACTATGCCATCACCAAACGGGGTATGGTGATGCTGACGGAGGGTCTGGCTGCCGACCTGGCCAGATTCAAAATAAGGGTCAATGCCATTGGTCCCGGTGGTATTGAAACTGAGATGATGCGCTATGCCTGGGCTGACCCGGAACGGCTTCAGGCAATTTCCAACATAATGCCCCTGAGCAATAACCTGATTCCGCCGGAAACCTGTGCTCATACTGCCCTGTATCTTGCCTCCGACCTGGCTACCTACGTCACTGGTCAGATGATAAACGTTGATGCCGGTCTGATGGTGTCGCTATCAGGCCCATAAACCTGGTCAACAGGATGACAGTAATTACCTGCTCCTTCCCAGAAACTCATCGTTAACATACCAACTCTGTGTTTGGATGGTCAGGTTGTCGGGGCGCTTAAACGGGTATAATTAGCAGCACTGTTATACCAACGCTATAATACTCCGTAGTCATATTCCACTGGTAGGATGTAGTCGTATGCTCAGAATAGGCCTAGTGCAAATGAGGTGCGAGAAAGCGGTAGTTACCGCGAACCTGGAGCGTATGTCGCGGTATATCGTCGAGGCAGACAGACGGGGAATAGACATCCTTGGCTTTCCGGAAATGAGCATCACGGGCTATGCTGACCCGACCAGGTACCCTGAAGCGATTGTGCGCCTGGACGGACCCGAGATGGATGTGGTACTGGAGATGACAAAAGGGCGTAAATCCTCCCTTCTGGCTGGCGTGATAGAGCACAATCCCGCAGGCAAACCCTTTGTTACGCAGGTCGTGGTCCGCGGCGGACAACTCATTGGGTACTACCGTAAAAAGACCATCAAGGATGAAGAGGCAGACTGGTTCACACCGGGTGAGAATGTCAGCGTCTTCAACCACGATAACCTGTGCTTCGGAGTGGCAGTCTGTGCTGATATTGATGATGAAACGGTGTTTGCTGAAGCTGCCGGGCAGGGTGCGTTAATTGTATTTGAGCTGGCAGCGCCGGGATTGTACGGTGAACAGGCAACCCGGGACTGGCGGTCAGGTTTTCAGTGGTGGCAGGGCAAGTGCCATGAGCAACTGTCCGTTTATGCTGTGAAGTACGGTATCTGGATAGCGGTAGCCACGCAGGCAGGACGGACGGTGGACGAGGATTTTCCCGGGGGCGGGTACGTCTTTGCGCCTGATGGCAGACAGGTGTACGCAACGCCGGACTGGTTTCCCGGGGCAGCCTATTTGGGTTTGGACTTCAAGGAATATAGTGGAGTACAGCTATGAGTAGACGCAGGGACTCGGGAGAATGATGAAGATATCTTTGGAGCCAATCGGCTACGTGGTTAACAGCGTTGAGGAGCCGGTGGACAGCGGCTGGGGAGAGGTCGAATCGAGGATAGTGCTCCGGGAGGACCTGGTGCCTGCCATGGCCGGTCTGGGGGAGTTCTCCCACGTCCTGGTGGTCTACTGGATGCACCGGGCGGTGCCCCCGGACGTGCTCCGGCGGCGGCCGCAGGGTCGCGAGGATATGCCGGAGGTGGGGCTTTTCGCCCAGCGCTCGAAGCATCGCCCCAATCCCATCGGCGTTACGGTGGTCTCACTGCTCAGAGTTGGTGACGGTGAGCTACTGGTACGGGGTCTGGATGCCGTCAACGGTACGCCGGTGCTGGATATCAAGCCCCATTACCCGGAATACGACAGTCCCGCGGATGCACACGTACCGGAATGGGTGGGACGCCTGATGAAGGGCTATTTCGAAGGGGAGCCTGAGGAGGGAATCGATGACGACAGAGAATGAAAAAGAGAGGCGGTTCCAGCTCTACGGGTGGCTGCTATTCGTAGTTTGCAGCTTTTTCTTCATTGCCGACAGTGTTGCCAGTAGTAGTCCCCTGGGAATAGCGGGTAGCTGCCTGTTCTTGCTCGGATGTATCGTCTTTCTTATTCCCCTGGTCCGGAAAAAGACGTAAGACGTTTTGAAGTGCATCACTTGCGCCGTTTTAGAGTTTGACACCTGGGGCAGTAGTAGGTGCCCCGGTTACTGACAAGGCCCCGCTCGATGGGGCCGCCGCAGACGGAGCAGGTCTTACCGCCCAGGCCGTGGGCTACCTTGAACTCGTAGTGTGCCGAGCCTTCCGAACCGTCGGGGCGGAAGTAGGTATCCACGCTGGCCCCCTTGTTCTCGATGGCCGCCCACAGTATCCGCCGGATTTCATTGTGGAGTAACGCTATTTCCTTCGGGGAAAGGCTGCCGCCCGGTTGCCAGGGATTGAGCCTGGAGGCGTAGAGGGCTTCATCGGCATACATGTTGCCGATGCCGGCAATCAGCTTCTGGTCGAGCAGCAGGGCCTTTATCGGTGCCTTGCGTCCGGCCAGTATCCCGGCCAGTACTTCGGTGGTGAAGGCCTCTTCCAGGGGTTCCGGACCAAGCTTTGCCTCTATTTCGCTGGTATCGTTTGCCAGACGCATCACGCCGAACTTCCGTGGGTCGCGGAAGAAGATGCTGGTCTCATTGTCCAGGTGGATGCTGGCTCGTATGAATCTTGGCGGTTCCTGCGAGCTTGGACTCACAATAAGCGAACCGGTCATTCTCAGGTGGATAACCAGATATTCACCACTGCCCAGGCGGACCATGAGGTACTTGCCGCGCCGGGTGATGTCTTCTATCTTCTGCCCGACGACGCCGGAGAGGAACTCCTCCACGGTGGGTTCCTTGACAATACCTTCCCAGGCGAGGGTCACACCGGTGATGCGACGACCGACCACGTGGGGGAGCAGTTCGTTCCTGACGGTTTCAACTTCAGGCAGTTCTGGCATCTTGTACCTCTGGTTCTGCATTAATCTGTCGAGTCTTTCTCTCGTAGAGGATGATTACCGGGATGAGCAGCAGTCCACCGAGAAGGAGGCTGCCCAGGATGTCACTCGCCTGATGTGCCCCCAGGTAGACACGGGACAGCCCGGTCAGCGTAAAGAAGAGTACCGCCAGACCCTGCACCAGCAGGGTTAGCCCCCTGTGTTTGAGCAAGCGAGGCGCAAGGTAAAAAATAAGGCCGCTGAGTACGATGGCATAGGTTGTGTGCCCGCTGGGGAAGCTCAAACCTCCGGAAAGCGGCTCATCTCCGGGGCGGGGACGGTCAACGAGCAACTTGAAGGAGTAATTGACCAGTCCACCAATGGCGGGCAAAGCGATTACCAGGGCTACCTCCAGCCTGCGGCGGAATAATAGTAAAACGGCAGCTATAATAGCGACGGTAACAATCATGGGAACGGTTTCACCAAGAGATGATACTACCTCCATTGTCTGGCTGAATAGCGGCAGGCTAATGCCCTGCAACCACTGGCTGAAGGCGTTATCTCCGGTGAAGCTGGGAAACCGGTGTGCGAAATAGCCAAGCAGTCCGAATAAAGCGAGAAAAAGCGTATAGATGCCGAGGTGCAGTCTTCTCATAGGGATTTCCGTGGTTACTCCATTTCTCCCCAGTTGCTGCCGGTCTTGGTATCTACCTTCAGCGGGACGCTAATCTCCAGCGCCGTGGACATCAGGCGGGGGACAAGCTCGCGCATCTCGGCCAGTTCCTGCTGCGGTACTTCAAAGATGAGCTCGTCGTGCACCTGAAGCAGCATCCTGCTCTCCAGTTGCCGTCGTTTCATCTCACGGTACAGGTTGACCATAGCTACCTTGATGATATCGGCGGATGTCCCCTGCACCGGCATGTTAATCGCCATACGCTCTGCGGCTTCCCTGACCTGCCGGTTGGACGAGTTGATTTCGGGGATGGTGCGTTTACGGTGCAGGTACGTCTCCACGTAGCCTGTGTCCCTGGCCTGCTGCTTGGTGGCCTCAAGGTACTGCTTCACGCCGGGGTACTTCTCGAAGTAGGCGGCAATGAATCCGGCGGCCTCTTGCCGGGATAACTCGGTCGCCTGCTGCAGTCCGTATTCACTCATGCCGTAGATGACACCGAAGTTGACCGTCTTGGCCAGCCGGCGCATGTCCGGCGTCACCTCGATGGGACCGACGCCGAAGAGTTGGGCTGCGGTGGTGGCGTGAATATCTTCGTCGTGCCGGAAAGCAGTGAGCAGGTGCTCGTCCTGTGACAGGTGTGCCAGTGCCCGGAGGTCAATCTGCGAGTAGTCGGCACCGAGGAGACAGTTCCCCTCCTCGGCGATAAAGGCACTCCTTATCTCCCTGGCTCGTTCATCGCGGATGGGGATATTCTGCAGGTTTGGGTCGCTGGAGGAGAGCCGGCCGGTGGCCGTCCTGGTCTGGTTGAAGCTGGTGTGCACACGTCCGGTCTTGTGGTTGACCAGGTCCGGGAGGGCATCGACATAGGTCGATTTCAGCTTGGAGAGTTGCCGGTAGTCCAGGACGAAGCCCACCACCTCGTGGGCACCACGAAGTGATTCCAGTATTGGCGCCGCCGTTGAGTAGCTGCCGCCCTTCTTGCGGCCTGTGGGCAGTTGCAGTTCCTCGAAGAGCACCGCACCAAGCTGGCGTGGCGAGTTGATGTTGAACTGGTGCCCGACACTGTTGTAGATTTCTTTCTCCAGCTCAAGCAGCTGGCGGCCCAACTCCAGGGACATCTGTGTCAGCCGTCTGGCGTTGAGGGCGATGCCGTTCCTCTCCATCCGTACCAGCACCGGCACCAGCGGCATCTCGACATCGGTGAAGAGCGACAACAGCCCTTCGTGCTCAAGCTCCGGCAGGAGCAACTCCTTCAGGCGGAGGGTCATATCGGCATCGGCGCAGGCGTATTCGGCGGCCCTGCTAATCTCTACCTGGGACATGGATATCTGTTTGGCCCCCTTGCCGATGAGGTCGCTAATCGGCGTCATCTCAAAGCCCAGCCGCTGGAAGGCGAGAGCCTTGAGACCCAGCGACCTCTCGCCGAGGAGATGGGCGGCTATCATGGTGTCCGATGCCAGGTTGCTGACCATCACTCCGCACTCAGCCATCACCGTCATGTCATACTTGCCGTTGTGGGCAATCTTGGCCAGGCTGTCACTCTCAAGGAGCGGCTTCAGGCGTTCGATTGCGTAGTCGAACGGTAGCTGCTCCACTTCTCCCCAGCCAACGTGGCCTATCGGTATGTAGTAGGCCTCGCCGGGGGCCACTGATACCGAGATGCCTACCGGCCGGGCAAGCATTGCGTTCAACTCTGTCGTTTCCAGGTCAAAGGCGAAGGACCCGGTTTCGGACAGGCGATTCAGCAGGGTGTCAAGGTCGCCGGTGGTGGTGATAGTGTGGTAGTTCTCCGTGGGGGGTGGTTCCGACCCTACCTGCACGCCGGTTTCCGTAGTGGTACCCTCCGACTCGGGCAATCGGCCCATGAGGGCGTTGAACTCAAGTTCGCGGAACAACTCGACCGCTCGGTTGCGGTCGTAATGGCTGGTGCGGCACCCGTCCAGGTCGAGGGTTACCGGCGTGGCGATGTCGATGGTGGCCAACTCCTTGCTCTGTCTGGCGGCAGCTTCATTCTCTTTCAGTATTGCCTGGATCCTGGGTGGTGTGACTTCAGAGATGTGGTTGTAGATATCTTCCGTGCTGCCGAACTGCTGTATCAGTTTGGCAGCCGTCTTCTGGCCGATGCCGGGTACCCCCGGGATGTTGTCCGAGGAGTCCCCCATCAGTCCTTTGAGGTCGGGAATGTGCTCCGGTCCCACGCCGTACTTCTCATTAACTGCGGCCTCGTCGTATAGGTCGCTGTTGCTGAAGGTGCCGCCCGTTTGCGGGTAGAGGATTCTTGCATCCGGCGATACAAGCTGCATGGTATCGGCATCACCGGAGATGATAATGGTCTCAATCCCCTGCTCGCTGGCCTGGTGGCTGAGGCTGCCGAGGATATCGTCTGCTTCGTAACCGTCCAGTTCGAAGATGGGCATGCCGAAGGCTTCAACAAGCTGCTGTGCCCGCCCTAACTGCCGGACCAGTTCGTCCGGTGTGGGTGGCCGGTGTGCCTTGTACTGGTCGTACATCTTGTGCCGGAAGGTCGGTGCTTTGGTGTCGAAGGCAATCGCAAAGTGAGTCGGCTTCAGTTCGTCTAGTACCTTGAGCAGCATCGAGGCGAATACGTAAACGGCGCTGATAACCTCGCCGCTCCTGGTGGTCATCGGTCGGGCGTCTTTCATGGCATGGTAGGCGCGGTGTACCTGGTTGTTGCCGTCGAAAAGTACCAGGCGCGGTTTGTCCATGCCCCAATTATAGCAGAGTGGGGGGAGGGGCAGAAGGACGGTCATTTCTCTGTAAGGTCACTTTGACTACGTTCCCCTCGGAATGCTAGCCTAGATTGGTGGCCCAGGGACAGGAACCCCAAAAAATCTCTTCAGGAGGAATAGAGCTTATGGAACTGGAGTGCTTGAAATACGACAAGA